>DASTZC010000009.1 GCA_035764505.1 Candidatus Polarisedimenticolia bacterium | reverse complement strand
GATTTGCTTCGACCTCAATCGACCTGGATTTCGCAGTGAGCCGCGCCTTGAGGCCTCGTACTGGATAAGGCAGAACGTCCCCTCCGGCAGTGTCATCGCAACGAAAAAACTCTATTTTGACCTGCCTGCCATCAGCACCTCCAGATACCACCTGGAGAAGCTCGATTCTGAGACCTGTGAAATCCCAAAGGGTGCTTGGCACGTGGCCTCGGAACCCTTCGCCCAGCAAGCCCGCTGCGAGGCGGAAGCCCGCGTCGAAGCCACTTTTGAGAACCCACCGATCTTGGCGCCTCTGTCGAGCCTGGCGGGGCATGTGCCGGAAGACTTCTATTACACCAATTTGCGAATTGTAGTGTACGGCCCAGGCGGTTGACGGAATCCGGAGCAGGGTTCCCCGGCTCATCCCATGGAAGATCGCCTCTTTTCACACAATGCCGGGATGGAGGGTCGGGAGGCATACCGGGCGAACCTGGCCGAGGAGCAGTATTTCATCAACCTCGGAGAGGTCGCCTGCCTGGAGACTCAGACGCAGCAGACCAGCCGGGTGGATAGCGACACGCCGGCGCCCGGCGAGGTCTTCGGTCGGACCCTCGGGAGAGGTTTGAAAGAGCGCGGGGAGCCGGGGCCGACTGCCACTCTTGAATGGCGGGGACGGGATGGAGCACGCGGATGACGCTGAGGGTCAGGTTTTCACGCGCCCAAAAAAGGCAGAAGAGCTCCAGGACGAGGACTCCGGCCACGCTGCTGCGGACACGCAGCCGGGAGGCGCACAGGAATCCGATCGTCATCATGAGAATGTCGCTGCAGGAGTTCAGGATGCTGTCGCCGACGTAGCCCTGAGTGCCCGCGCGGTAGCGCTCGATGATGGGCTGGGAATTCTCCAGGATTTCCCATCCTGCGGCGAGCGACAACGCCATCACGAGCCGCAGCCGCAAGGGAAGCCGCCGCGCCGTCAGCCACAGAAAGGCGTAGAAGAGAACCCCGTGCACGATGTGGGAGAACGAATAGACATCCAGCACGCGCTGGGAGTTCTCGCCGCTCCAGATGTCGCCGGCCCACCAGCCGAATCGACCGTCCGGCCCGAGCGCCGAGCGTCCCATCGACGTCTCGAGCACGGCCGTCACCGCCAGGATCGCGATCGCGGCGAGGAGCACCCATCGCTGGGTAAGAAGGAATCCCATGCCGGACGGACCGCGAAGGAAGCTCCTCCATCCACCGAGGACCGAGGATTCGGGCTGCTCCGTTGAAGGCTTCATCCGGGCCTGCCAGGTGGCGGGCCTCGTCAGGCTTCCGGAGAGGCGGAAAGGCTTGGAGGACGCAGGTTTCCCGAGGGACATGGCGTTTATTATTGCACGCCGAGGTCTCCTGACGGGAACCGATCTACCTGGGAGCCAGACCTATCGCTCCCTCGAACCGGCGTGTCGCTTGGAGGCTCTCCGGGACCGGAATCAGCGCAGCAGATAGTCGATTACGACCCTCATCAGCTCATTGCGCGTGTCCGCTCCGGTCACACCTTCCAATCCGAAACCCATATACACGGTGTCTTCCGTTGCCACGGCGGCGGCTTCCTTGATCCCCAGGCCGCCACGGCGTACCCAGTCATTGAGGTTCGCTCCATCGCCGGGCGGGGCACCGGGAACGGTCCAGCCGTCCAACCCGCCTTCAAATGACGTCGTTCCCTCGCCGGTGGAGACGGAGATGTCGTCCACGAACACGCCGGGGAATTCCTGCACCGACAGATCGCTCAAGACCGTGATCGAGACTTCGACCTGAGTGCCCGCGTAGCTGGAGAGATCGATGCGCCACTGCTGCCAACCTTGCGAGTTTCCGGTCGCGGCGTTCCAGGCGCCGGTCGACCCGGTCGGGCTGCACCTTCCGGTCTGCGAATCGAGCGTCTGGTAGTGCGCCAGGAAAGGATGCAGCGCACTCCATCCACCGGGGCAGGCCCCGTCGTCGGAAAGGTCGCCCGAAGTGTGACCGTTAGTGTCCGGGAGCGTCGTCCAGTTGTCCTGTCCGACGGTATGGGCCTCGATCACAAGGTAGTCGAAGCTAAACTCGAGATTGTAGCTGGTCCAGAACTCCAGCGTCGCGCCTCCCGCCGGCACGGTGATGGTGCGCGAAAGGCGCTTGTACGCCGCGTTGGCAAGGTTCGACCACACGAGCCAATCCCCGGTGTGTGGCTCGAAAGCACCCGAGATGCCGGTCAGATATTCGGCTGCTGGCCAGCTCGCGAACTGGGGGAAGCTGCCCGCAGGATCGGTGATCCCCAGGAGATCGGCGGTCGCGAAGAACGACGAATTGGAGTTCTGGTTGCCTGCGCTGTCGGCGCCGTTGAAACTCCAGGGCCCGGCCCCAGTCAGCGGCTCATCGATGCCGGCGACGTTGAAGGGAACTCCTGTCTGTGGGTCGAGGCCGCCATCGACCCTGGTGATCGTCGCACCGAAGAAGTACTCGATGGGATCGGATTGACCGTTGCCCGAACCCGATAGAGCCAGGCAACGAGGCAGCACCCCATCGTTGCTCCGACACATCAGATTCTCGAACGGATCGTACAGCTGATCGGCGAGGTCCGGAGTGTACTGTTGCCCCGCCCGCTGCCCGGCGTACAGGACACGCCCCCCTTCATTGATGTAGTCCCGTACTTCCAGCAACTCCTGCATTGCCAGCCGCGAAGCGTTCCCCGCGCCCCAGCCGGCCTCGCGCGTGATGATGTCGTTGCCCGTGTACCAGATGACCGCATCGTAGTGGCTGAGCACGCCGAGGTTGTCAGGTGCCGAACGGCCGTGGGCGTCGACATCATAGACGTCGAAAGCCACCCCGTTGGCCGTGAGAGCGTCCGCGTAGAACGAGAGATAGCTTGGCGCGGTGGCGCCCGTCGACGCAGGCGATGCGCCCGTGTAGTCCTCCGCCGCCAGAATCAACACACGCTTATCGGTATTGGACTCGACGGTATAGGTGAACGAGCCGCTCGTCCGTCCTCCGCCGGCAAACGACACCGTCACCGTGTCGCCGGTCTTCGTGCCGGTCACTTGCCCGCGCATCACATGGTAATAGGCGCCGTTGCCCGGACCGTAGCGGGCCCCGCCGGCCCATTCGCTCGTGCTCGCCGTCCGCACAATGCCGTTGTTGATCCGGTAACGTACGGTGACCGCACCGAGGCTGCGCCTGGCGAGCACGCGTACTTCCTGCGGATCGCCGTAGGAGACGGCGAACTTGAAGTCGAACAGGGAGTGATGCCCGTTTTGCGGATCGATGTCGTCCTGGTCGAGATAGAACGGCTGCGGGACGATGCCGACCGGCGACACAGGGGTAGCCGGCTGCATGGCCGACCGAACCAGGCCGAGATGGAAGGCGAGCGTCTTCTGGAACTCAGCCTGGATCAGAGCCTCGTTGTCGGGGAACACGAATCCCGCGCCCGGCTCGCCCTCGCCCAGCTCGACCGTGAGGGCAACCGTGCCCGCGTTCTTGTCCGCGAAGTCGGTCGTCTCGCCATTGGTTACATAGAGCGCGTCGGCTGACTGGCCCGGGTTGAAGCCCGGGATTGCGGGGTTCGCGTCGGTGCCGGCGACGGCGACGTAGATCGGATTGTCGGCATCGAGCGTGCCGACCTGCCATCCCTGCCCGTAGAGCAGCAGCTCACCGGTTGAATGCATGTTGGACTGGAACCTGGGTTTGATGCGTCCGATCAGACCCTGCAGGGCCTGAGTCTCGGGCTCGGAAGCGGGACTCGGCCCGCGATAGGTCTCTTCCGAGGGGTCCGGGGAAGAGCCCTCGTCGTCGTAGCCCCAGCGCTCGCCGAAATTGCGATTCAGGTCGACACCGTCGGCGAGGGTGATCTGGCCGTCGCCGTCGTTGTCACTCACGTTCTTCCGCCACAGGCGCTCGGAGTCGAACGTGAACTGGTACCCGTCGGGATTGGCCACGATCACGAACCACAGCTCGGTGGTTTGCAGCAGCCCCTTTGCCTCCTTCTGGTTGGCGCGCCAGTTGTCGACGAAGTAGTGGAGCAGTCGCCGATTGACCTCGACGCTGATCCACTCGCGCGCATGCTGCAGTGACGAAAACAGGACGGCGGGGCGCTTGCCGTCGGGCATGGTGGCGGCGCCGGCGGTGAGCTTCAGCGCGATGATCTCGCGGCCTTGTGCCGTATGTCCGAGGACGGAGAGCTTGACGAGCTGCGGGTTATCCGCCGCCAGCGCGTAGAGCTCGTCCCGGATGCCGCCCGCCTCATCCCAGGAGCGGAAAACCTGGTAGCCCGCGAGCTCCTGGGAGACAGCCTGTTGCTGGACCGTCTCGCCTCTGGCGTTGCGCTTGAGGTCGATTTGCACTCCTGCCGCCGCCACGGCGTCGCGCTGGGCGTCGCTCAGCACAGCGTCGACAGTAACTCCCCGCGCCGTGTATCGTCGCCCCGTCAGCTCGAGGCCTTGGGTGACCGCCCGGATGGTCTCCGCGTCCCCCTCGAGCGTATACATCTGAAGTCCCAACCGGGAGGCAGCAAGCGAAGATGGAGCGCCAGCCAACAGGGCTGCAAGCACGAGCGCAATAGCGGACGATGGCAGCAGGACGAGACGGGTCATTGTTCGCACGATGAGTCTCCCCGGATGAAAGTGCGGCACCACGATAAAGCCGGTAAACGCGCTATCTCTCCTCATAAGCCCATCCCCTCGGACAAGTCTGGCGCCGCGGAGCGGGGGCTCTCCCCCCCTGTGGACCTGCCAGCGCGCACAAACGTCGGGGCCCGGGCGTTTACATCCGCTATCCAACGGCCTGGTTGTTTTGTATCGAGAAAAGTCCGGCCGGGAGCTGGAGCTGTCGAAATTGGCGTGAAGCTACGACCAATCCTCTGACGTGTCAAGCGGTATTTCATCCTTGCGGGTGCGAGGATCTCCCCGACACAAACCTTCGGCCCCTCCGATGATCAGAGAATCCGGGGGACCTCCCGGAATTGCTTCAATTCATCAGATAAGCGTAGAGATTGGCGCTCACCGTCCGGTCGGAGGTGTTGTAGAGCCAGACTCGGTAGCGCGGGAATCCCACCGGATAGCGCTGCGAGTCGGATGCGACGTAGGGAGACGAGGAGGAGAAGGCGGCTGTCTTGATCTCCAGCGAGAACTGACCCTTGCCCTCCTCCTCGAAGATCCGGAGCACCGGGTCCTCGTCGGGAACCAGGATGGCCCCCACGACGCCCGGCTTGATCGGGTTCTTCTTCGACTGCCCGTTGAGAGCGAGAATCACCGAGGTGAATCCATCCGTCTCCAGCACTCCGGCCGGAATCAGCCGCGAGACTTCGGTGGGAGCCACGGGTGGCACGGTGAGGTCCTTGAAGTGCTGCGGGAGTCCATGTCGAACCGTCCCCTCGATGGAGACCGAGCCCGACACCTTCTGCACCGATGGGAAGTTCGCAACGAAGACCCGCTGAATCTCTTCCGTCGCGCCGGCCCCTCCCACGAGAATCAAGACCGCGAGTCCCAACAAGATCGGAATCGATGCGGCCGCCAGCCACCCTTTCGTCATCACAGGCCTCCCGAGGTTGGATTGTGCCTCCATTCGTGGAGCAGCCTAACCTTCAATCCGACTCGGGGCGACTGCTTCTCCAGGATTCCCTTCCAGTGAACACCCCCAAGGTCGATAGTCCGGAGGGATCGTTGCGAACATGTTAGGCTCAAGGCCAAGCCGACAGGGGGATGAAATGGTCCGTCGCATTGCCATCGCGATTGGCACGCTGATTCTCGCGGTGCTTCTATGGGCTACGGTGAGGTACACCGCGGCAAACATGGAGACCAAGCCGCTGACCGACGAGGTTCGCAAGGCGGCGGGCGGAAGCTATGTGACGCTTTCCGAAGGTGTCGTCCATTACCAGATCGGCGGGCCCGATATCGGACGCGTCGTGGTCCTTGTCCACGGGTTTTCAGTTCCATGCTACATCTGGGATCCCGCGTATGAAGCACTGATCGGGGCGGGCATCCGGACGTTGCGGCTCGATCTTCTTGGTCGCGGATACTCCGATCGGCCGCGCCTCACCTATTCGGCGGATCTGTTCGACCGCGAAATCATCGAGTTGCTTGATTCGCTCGGGATCCAGGAGCCGGTAGACATCGCGGGACTTTCCATGGGCGGCGCGGTCGCGCAGTACTTCGCGAACCATCACCCCGATCGTACTCACTCGGTGATTCTCATCGACCCTTCGTTCAGCCATGGAACGGACCGCGAGCCTTGGTCGATGCACGTTCCCGTTCTGAGGAATTACATCATGAGAGTCCATGTAGCGCCGGGGATGGCCGCGGGACAGATGTCCGATTTCGCGTACCCCGAACGCTTCCCGGACTGGCCGGCCCGCTACCGAGTCCAAATGCAGTATCCCGGCTTCTTGAACGCCATCATGTCCACACGGCTTGCCGACGAAAGACGCGATCTGAGCAAGGAATATGCAGCGCTCGGAGAGAAGCACGTTCCGGTGCTGCTGATCTGGGGTAAGCGGGACAGGACAGTGCCGTTCGGGCTCAGCGACGAGCTACGGAAGCTCGTGCCGCAGGCCGAATTTCATGCGATCGACGACGCCGGCCACATTCCGTACATGGAGCAGCCGGGCGTCGTGAACCCTATTTTGATCAGTTTTCTAAGGCCTTGAGAAGGCTTGGAGCGCAACGTCAAGACCAGGTCCTCATGGTCGCCGTGTCCGGCCCCCGCAGGTCGTGCCGGGACGCAAACCCTGTATTCGTCAAGACTAAACAGCCCGTGCCTCGGCCCCTCCAGCAAGCCTCTCCCTCCGGAACCGGCTCCGGCAGCGAATTTCCAACGAAAGTGTGTTGCAAAGCCGCTGCTCAAAGGCCTAGAATGCCGCTTCCAGCTTGGCAAAAGCACATTTCTTGGAGCGCGGTATGCGACCCGTCCGGGATGCCGTCCGGGTGTTGCTGGTCACGGTTCTCCTCGGCCAGGGAGCAACCGCTCAGTCCCGCCAGCTCACCTTCGAAGAACGGGTTCGGGCGCAGGAAGCGATCGAGCGCCTCAATTACTCCCACCAGATTGGCGCGAGCCTGCCCTTCGAGGAAGCGATCCCCAGGTCGCTTCTGGAGAAGAAGGTCACCACCTACCTGAAGCAATCGGCCGCTCTCGAGATGTTCTGGAAGAGTCCTGTCTCCAGCGAGCAGCTGCGGCGGGAGCTGGAGCGCATGGCGGCCAACAGCCGCATGCCGGAGCGGCTGCAGCAGCTTTACGCCGTTCTGGGCAACGACCCCTTTCTGATAGAAGAGACCGTCGCGCGTCCCGCCCTGGTCGATCGCCTGACGCGCAGCTTCTTTGCCATGGACGCCGGGATCCATGCCGAGGAGCGGGCGCAGGCGGAGGCGCTTCAAGACGATCTGCTGCACGGGCGCCTGGATCCCATGTCGGACTCTCCCGCGCGGAGCGTGCTCGAGGTATCGCACGGTCATGCCGGGGCACCGGAATCCGGGCGTCTCGAGCTGACACCGGAAGGATTCGAAAAGTTCAAATCACAACTACCGAGAAACGTGGGCGACATCGGACGGGTGGAGGACACACGCGAGTCCTTCCTGATCCGCGTGCCGCTCGACAAGAGCAGCGACTCCGCCAAGGTCGCGACCTTCACGGTAGCAAAGCTCGGCTGGGACGAGTGGTGGAGCTCGGTCGAGGATCGTCTCGACGCGTCGTCGGTGGAAGCAGTCGCCGCGCAGACGGAACGGCTCCCCGAGACGGCCCCGGCGCAATTGGAAAGCGCCGCGTCGAGCTGCATTCCTGACGACACCTGGGACAACGGGGCCCTGGAGGAGCTGCCCGACGGCCGGTCGGGACATACGGCGGTCTGGACCGGAAGTGTCATGATCGTCTGGGGTGGCCAGTATCCTTTGAACATTCTTACCAACGTCAACACGGGCGGCCGCTACGATCCCGCCACGGACACCTGGACCCCGGTTTCACCCATCAAAGCCCCCGCCAATCGATATGGACACACCGCCATATGGACGGGAGATCGCATGGTGGTTTGGGGAGGCTTCGAGGTGGGTAACGGGCCCACGAACACCGGGGGCCGCTACGATCCCGCCACCGACACCTGGGCGACCGTTTCGACGACCAATGCCCCTCCCGCTCGCCGTGCGCACACGGCCGTGTGGACGGGCGGAGTCATGATCGTCTGGGGAGGCCTCGACGATGATTTGGTGGCCTCCACGACCGGCGGCCGCTACAACCCGGCGACCAACAGCTGGACTCCCGTCTCGACGCTGAATGCTCCGAGCGCCATCGGCCACACCGCGGTGTGGACCGGCACTCAAATGATTGTCTGGGGAGGGACGGCGTCGCCCGTCGGCGGCCGCTACAACCTGCAAACGGACACCTGGACTCCAACGACCTCGGACGTCAGTGCTCTTTCGAATCGGACCAGCCACAGCGCTGTCTGGACGGGAAGTCGCATGGTGGTGTGGGGTGGAAACGGCGACGACATCACCGACACCGGGGGTCTCTACGATCCCGTGGCAGACAGCTGGACTCCCACGAATACTTTGAACGAGCCTCTGCTTCGCTATGGCCATACCGCGGAGTGGACCGGATCGGAGATGCTCGTGTGGGGCGGTTTCGCATCGGGTACCGGCTTCCTCAATACCGGCGGACGATTCAATCCTGTCACCAATACCTGGAGCGCATTGTCGTCCTCCAATGCGCCCTTGGGTCGCGTCGGTCACACGGCCGTCTGGACAGGCAGCCGCATGATCGTATGGGGCGGAAACGACTCACAGGGGTACTTTCAAACCGGCGGGCGGTACAATCCGGCATCCAACTCCTGGACTCCCACCTCCACGGCGGACGCGCTGCCGATTCGCAACAGCCATACGGCGATCTGGACAGGCACGAAGATGATTGTGTGGGGCGGGCTGGATGTCTCCGTCCCGCTCAAGACGGGTGGCTGGTTCGATCCCGTAACGGCCCAGTGGACTCCGCTGTCGACGACCAATGCCCCGGCAGCGCGCTACGCCCACACCGCCGTGTGGACCGGGCGCGAGATGATCGTCTGGGGCGGACAATCCAGCGCATCCACGGTACTCGGCACGGGGGGTCGCTACAACCCCCTGACAGACACCTGGACGACAACTTCCACGACCGGCGCGCCGCAGGCTCGCGCCTTTCACACCGCTGCCTGGACCGGCCGCGAGATGGTCGTCTGGGGCGGTTCCGTCCTGCCCCTTGCCTATCCGAGCAGCGGCGCCCGCTACGATCCGGTGAAAGATCAGTGGACGCCAACCTCCCAGACAAATGCCCCCGCGGGGCGCGCGGATCACACGGCGGTGTGGAGCGGCTCGGTCATGATCGTGTGGGGCGGTCGCAACAGCAATGGCGCCTTGCAGACCGGCGCTCGATACAACCCTTCCCTTGACCTATGGACGGCGACCTCGATGGCGGGTGCTCCACCAGCCAGCTACGAGCACACGGCCATCTGGACGGGAAGCAAGATGATCGTCTGGGGCGGAAGCAACAATCCCGCGACCGCCTTTAACACGGGGGGCCGCTACGATCCCCTCACCGACAGCTGGCAGCTCACCTCCACGACGAACGCCCCCACGGGCCGCGCCGACCATACGGCGTTGTGGACCGGCTCGGTCATGCTCGTGTGGGGCGGATTCGACGGTGCCGCCAACACCAATACGGGGGGTCGATACGATCCGGGCACCGATACGTGGAGCGCCACGTCGATTCTCGGCGCCCCCGGGGCACGTGCGCATCACAGCGCGATCTGGACGGGGAGCACCATGATCGTCTGGGGCGGCGGACCCTCCGATGAATCGGGAGGCGCGGCTTACGCCCTTGGCCAGGGTGCGGACAATGACGGCGACGGCTCGAGTGAATGCGCGGGGGATTGCAACGATGCCGATGCCTCCATCCATCCTGGAGCTGAGGAACCGTGCGACGGACTGGACCACAACTGCGACGGAGTCGTCCAGTCCTGCGCTTCGTCGGATCTGGCGATTTACCTTGCGGGGAGTCCCAATCCGGTGGGAGTAGGCGCCACGTTGACCGACACTCTCACCGTTCTCAACGCCGGACCTGGCACCGCCAACAGCATCGTCGTAACGGAAACGGTTCCTCCCGGCGCGGTCTTCCTGTGCGCATCGGGAACGGGCGCTTGTGGATTGGCCAACGGCTGGACCTGCGGCCAGAGCGCCGGTGGCGTCACCTGCACGAGGCCAACGCTCGCTTTGGGCGCGGCGCCGAACATCATCATCCAGATGACGGCTCCCGCGGCGGGTCCTCTCGTCAGCACCGCGACGGTTTCGGCCAGCGAATTCGATCCGGTGGCCGGCAACAATTTAGACACTGAATCGACCGCTCTGTTGGTCGACGTGCTGCAATTCAGCGCGCCCCAATACCAGGTGGTGGAAGGGATCTCGAGCGCCACCATCATGGTGCAGCGGCTCAATACGACCCAGTCCACCGTCGGCGTGAGCTACTCAACCAGTAACGGAAGCGCGACGGCCGGCTCGGACTACACGACGGCATCGGGAACCCTCACGTTTGGACCCGGCATTGCCAGCCAGACCTTTACGGTCCCGATACTCAACGACCACCTGCCTGAAAGCGACGAGACGGTGAATCTGTCGCTGAGCGCGCCCACCGGCGGAGCCTCTCTGGGCAGCCCGAGTGCCGCGGTCCTGACGATCCGGGACGTCGTAAAGGTACAGTTCAGCGCGGCGACCTACAGCGTCAGTGAAGCCAGCGCGACGGCGACCGTGACGGTGACACGCACCGGAGGGTCGGCGGGCACCGTGACTGTGAACTATGCGGTGAGCAACGGGTCGGCCCAGGCCGGCGCTGACTTCACGGCGGTCTCGGGGACCCTCAGCTTCGGTGCCGGTGTGCTGAGCAAGACGTTCACCGTGCCGATTCTGAACGATGCGGTCGATGAATTCGACGAGACGGTATCCCTGACGCTCAGCAATCCGACCGGGGCTGCGATGCTCGGGTCACCTGCCGCAGCGGTGCTGACGATCGGCGACAACGATGTGGGCGGCGTGCTGAAATTCAGCGCTGCCACCTACACCGTCAGTGAAGCCACCGCCAGCGTGACGATCACGGTGACGCGCAGCGGCGGCGCGGCGAGCGGCGTCACGGTCGACTACTCCACGAGCGGCGGCACCGCCACGGCGGGGTCGGATTACACCTTGGCCAACGGAACTCTGACCTTCGGGGCGGGGGTCACCAGCAAGACCTTCACGGTGCCGATCCTGAACGACACGCGGGACGAGGCCAACGAGACGGTCAGCCTGACGCTGAGCAATTCCGCCGGCGGTGCGACTCTGGGAACTCCCAATCCCTCGACCTTGACCATCACCGACAACGATGTGGGCGGTACGCTGAAGCTGAGTGCCGCGACCTATAGCGCCGGTGAGGCGGGCGGAAACGCGACGATCACGGTGACGCGGTCGGGCGGAGCGGCCAGCGGCGTGACGGTGCACTATGAGACGGGCAACGGCACGGCCACGGCCGGATCCGATTATTCATCCACTTCGGGGAACTTGACCTTCGCGGCGGGTGAAACCACCAAGACCTTCGCGGTGCCGATCCTGAACGATGGATTGGGCGAAGGCAACGAGACGGTCAACCTGACGCTGAGCAACCCGACGGGCGGCGCCACGCTGGCGACTCCCAATGCGGCGGTGTTGACGATCGTGGATGACGAGGTGGTGCTGCAGTTCAGCGCCTCGAGCTATAGCGTCACGGAGAATACGACCAACGCGTCGATCACCGTGGCGCGCTCGGGCCCTACCACCAGCGCAGTGAGCGTGGGCTATTCGATGAGCAGTGGAACGGCCACCTCGGGCGTGGACTACACGGCGGTCAGCGGGACCGTGAGTCTTGGGGTGGGGGTTACCAGCAAGACGTTCACCGTGCCGATCCTGGGCGACACGCTCGATGAAGCCGACGAGACGGTCAACCTGACCTTGTCAGGCCCAACAGGGGGAGCCCTTCTCGGCCCGCGCAGCGCGGCGGTGCTGACGATCACGGACAACGACGTGGGTGGTGCGCTGAAATTCAGCGTGGCGGCCTACACCGTGAGCGAGGCCACCGCGACCGCGACGGTGACCGTGACCCGCAGCGGCGGGACGGCGAGCGGCGTGACGGTGGACTATGCCACGAGCAACGGCACCGGCACGGTCGGGTCCGATTACACTGCCGCCGCGGGGACCCTGAGCTTCGGCTCCGGAGTGACCAGCAAGACCTTCACGGTGCCGATCCTGCCCGACACGCTGGACGAGGCGAACGAGACGATCCTCCTGACGCTGAGCAATCCGACGGGTGGCGCGACGTTGACCACTCCCAATCCCGCGACGCTGACGATCACCGACAACGACGTGGGAGGAGCTCTGAAGTTCAGCGCGGCGACCTACAACGTCGGCGAAGCAGGGGGAAGCGCGACGATCACCGTGACCCGCAGCGGCGGGACGGCCAGCGGGGTCACGGTGGAGTATGGCACGAGCGATGGAACTGCCACGGCCGGCTCGGACTACAGCCACACCGAGGGAACGCTCGCTTTCGGGGCGGGCGAACTGAGCAAAACGTTCACCGTGCCGGTTCTGAATGATGGTTTGGGCGAAGGGAACGAGACGGTGAATCTGGCGCTGAGCGACCCTACGGGCGGAGCCACGCTGGCGACTCCCAATGCGGCAGCGCTGACGATTGCGGATGACGAGGTCGTTCTGCAGTTCAGCGCCGCAACCTACAGCGTCACGGAGGGTGCCGTGAACGCCACGATCACCGTCGTGCGCTCGGGTCCGACGGCCGCGGCAATAGGCGTCAACTACTCCGTGAGCGATGGAAGCGCCACCGCCGGGGCGGACTACAAGACGGTATCGGGGACGGTGAGCCTGGGGGCCGGCATCTCCAGCAAGACGTTCGTCGTGCCGATCCTCTCCGACACGCTCGATGAGGCGAACGAGACGGTGAACCTGGCGCTGAGCGGTCCGACGGGCGGAGCCCTTCTGGGTCCGCGCAGCGCGGCGGTGCTGACGATCACGGATAACGATGTGGGGGGTGCGCTGAAGTTCAGCGCGGCAACCTACAGCGTCGGTGAAGGCAGCGCGTCCGTGACGATTACCGTGTCGCGGACGGGTGGCACGGCGAGCGGCGTGACCGTTGATTACACCACCGGTGGCGGCACCGCCACAGCCGGCGTGGACTATACGGGCAGCTCGGGAACTTTGATCTTCGCCTCGGGTCAAACCAGCAGGACCTTCACCGTCATCATTCTGCCGGATACGCTGGACGAGCCCAATGAGACGGTGAGTCTGACGCTGAGCAACCCGACAGGCGGGGCCACGCTGGCGACTCCCAACCCTGCCTTGCTCACGATCACCGACAACGACTGATCGCTTCTCCACTGAAATCACTCCGCCGCCTCCCAGGACGCCCGAAGTGACACCACAGCTCCTGGATTGCCTTCCAGCCTGCAAGAGCAGTTATGGGGCTAATAACTCGTCAGTGAGTTCATAGCGCCCAATTCATTAAAGTAGAACCGACCTATTTTTTTTGCAGTCTGAATAGCGGACGCACTATGGATCAGCGCGGCCGCAACCTCTCGAAAAACCCACAATCAAATCCTGAATAACCTTGACCGGGTCTGCAATTTGGGCATACAGTGCGGCCACTCTCGTTTTCTGAATGGGGTGCTCTTCAGTCGTCAAGTTGTCTGGTTGCCGGTCGGGAACTCGCCGTGCTGTGCGTCATCCTCTCTTTCATGATGTGGCGTTCCCGCAAACCATCATTCCAGAATTGATAGCTTGCGTTTCACGAGGTCAGGTGCTGACAGCTATCGAGGCGATGGCCGTGAATCGACACCCGGTCTCGTTTTCCATCACGTTGAGTTCAATCGTGAGGCGTGTTTTCGATTTCGTCGCGCGATAGATGGACGCGGAAGGATTGGCGGAAGAGCAGGCAGGAGACGGGCGTTGTTCCTCGGCACCGTCGGATGGAGGAAGGCGGGGAGCGAAACCCGTAGATGATCCCGGTCAACATCAACGGAGCTGCAAACGGGGGTACCAATGGCAAGCGGAGAACCAGGCTGTCGAAGCAATAGGACCGTGAGATTCTCTAAGCGAGCGATCCGACCGCTCTCGGGGCTGTTGGTTGCAATGATGGCCCTGGTCGGCGGGCAGGCGGCGTGGGCGCACCAAAGCCCCGCAGGCTGTACCGGGAACCAGCTCGATATAAGCCTCTTGAAAGACAAGACCCTTATCGTGAGCGGGGAAACCGTTACCTACACCGTTGTGGCTAGAAACGATTCCCCGACGGCTTGCGATGTCACCGGTGCCACGATCACGTTTCACTGTCCGGCGGCGGACGGAACCCCCACGGGGGCTGCAACGACCTGTGGTCCGGCCAACGCTGACTTCTTTGTACCGTTCGCGCCTGTCAACCTGTGCGTCGTTCCTTGCACCGTCACTGTGAACCCCGGAGTTGTTCTGGCCACGGCCGGTGTGACCGGATCCGGGACACTGCATGACATTCCGGACAGCGATGTCGACATCGTGAACATCAACCGGACGGTGTCGGTCAATGTCAAGATTTGCGGCGACGGCGCCATCAACCAGACCTGCGAGACCTGTGACACCAACGCCTTCCCGGCCAACGCTCCCTCCAGCCACGGGGCCTGCCGGACGGGCGGTGAGTGCGGATCGACCAGCTGCACGTTCTGCGGCGACGGCATCGTCAATGGCGGCGAGCAGTGCGACGACGGCAACAACATCGACACCGACGGCTGCCGGAACAGCTGCGTATTGCCGATCTGCGGCGATTCGATCGTCGGGAACACGCCGGGCGAGACCTGCGATCCTCCCGGGAATCCCGCCGGCAACAATGGCAATAGCTGCCGCGAGGACTGCACGGTGTGCGGTGACGCGGTCCAACAACCCGGGGAGATGTGCGACGACGGCAACGGCGTGGATACCGACGGGTGCCGGAACAACTGCACTCTGCCAATCTGCGGCGACAGCATCGTTGGAAACACACCGGGTGAGACCTGCGACCCGCCCGGGTCCATTCCGACGGTGCCTGCTGGCAACACGAACGCGTGCCGGCCTCTCGGCGATGCTCAGTGCACCTACTGCGGCGATAACGTCGTCAACGACGGCGAGCAGTGTGACGACGGCAACCACGTCGACACGGATGGCTGCCACAACGACTGCACCTTGCCCAGCTGCGGCGACGGCATCATCAACCAGGAGTGCGAGACCTGCGACACCGGCGCCTTCCCGGCCGGCGCGCCCTCCAGCCACGGCGAGTGCCGTACCGGCCCTTGCGGGAGCCCTGGCTGTACCTTCTGCGGCGATCACATCGTCAACGGCGGAGAGGAGTGCGACGACGGCAACAACATCGACACGGATGGCTGCCACAACAACTGCACCTTGCCCACCTGCGGCGACGGCATCGTGGGCAATACACCGGGCGAGACCTGCGATCCTCCCGGGTCCACGCCAACGGTACCTGCCGGCAATACGAACACGTGCCGGCCCCTCGGCGACGCTCAGTGCACCTACTGCGGCGATAACGTCGTCAACGACGGCGAGCAGTGCGACGATGGCAACCACGTCGACACGGATGGCTGCCACAATGACTGCACCTTGCCGAGCTGCGGCGACGGGATGATCAACCAGTCGGGGTGCGCTGAGACCTGTGACACCAACGCCTTCCCGGCCGGTGCTCCTTCGAGCCACGGCACGTGCCGCCCCGGCCCCTGTGGGAATCCTGCCGCCTGCACCTTCTGCGGCGATAACATGGTCAACGGCGATGAGCAGTGCGACGACGGCAACAACGTCGACACGGATGGCTGCCGCAATAACTGCACTTTGCCGACCTGCGGCGACGGGATCGTAGGCAACACGCCGAACGAGACCTGCGATCCTCCCGGGACTCCCGCCGGCAACAATGGCAACAACTGCCGCGAAGACTGCACGGTGTGCGGTGACGGTGTCCAGCAAACCGGGGAGATGTGCGACGACGGCAACGGCGTGGATACCGACGGCTGCCGGAACAACTGCACTCTCCCGACCTGCGGCGACAGCATCCTTGGAAACACACCGGGTGAGACCTGCGACCCACCCGGGTCCACGCCGGCGACACCTCCGGGAAACACGAACGTGTGCCGGCCCCTCGGCGAAGCTCAGTGCACCTACTGCGGCGATAACCTCGTCAACGACGGCGAGCAGTGTGACGACGGCAACCACGTCGACACGGATGGCTGCCGTAATGACTGCACGCTGCCAAGCTGCGGTGACGGGCTCATCAACGAGGAGTGCGAGAAGTGCGACGGCAACGCCTTCCCGGCCAGCGCCCCGGGGACCCACGGCGTGTGCCGGACAGGACCCTGCGGAACCCCGGGCTGCACGTTCTGCGGGGACGGCATCGTCAACGGCGACGAGCAGTGCGACGACGGCAACGCGGTGGATACCGACGGCTGCCGGAACAGCTGCACCCTGCCAAGCTGCGGCGACGGGATCGTCGGAAACTCGCCGGGTGAAACCTGCGATCCTCCGGGAGCTCCCGCCGGCAACAATGGCAACAACTGCCGCGACAACTGCACGGTGTGCGGCGACAACCACGTGGATGACGGCGAGCAGTGCGACGACGGCAACGGGGTGGATACCGACGGCTGCCGGAACAACTGCACGCTACCAAGCTGCGGCGATGGCCTGATCAACAATTCGGGATGCGGGGAGACCTGTGACACCAACACCTTCCCGGGCACTGCTCCCGCCACCCACGGCCCGTGCCGCCCCGGCCCCTGCGGGCAGCCTGCCGCCTGCACGTTCTGCGGGGACGGCATCGTCAACGACGGCGAGCAGTGCGACGACGGCAACGCGGTCGACACCGACAGCTGCAGCAACAGCTGCACATTCCTAGAGTGCGGTGACGGGATCGTCGGAAACACGCCGGGCGAGACCTGCGATCCTCCCGGGACGCCCGCCGGCGGCAATGGCAACAACTGCCGCAACAACTGCACGGTGTGCGGCGACAATCACGTGGATGCCGGCGAGCAGTGCGACGACGGCAACGGCGTGGATACCGACGGCTGCCGGAACAACTGCACGCTGCCGGGATGTTCCGTGGTCATCGCCAAGACCGTGGCACCGGATGACGGCAGCGGTGGCGGGACGGCCTGTGACGGCACGGCCGATGGGCCTTTTGTGGAGGCCGTTACCGTCGACCAGAAGACCTGTGTCGTTTACCAGATCTGCGTGACCAACACGGGTCAGCAGGTTCTCGATGGAAACGGTGTAAAGGTCAGCGATCCGGTTCTCGGAACCGTGAATTTCGAATTTGGGACGATCGCAGTCGGTGCGCCTCCCGTCTGCAAGCTGGCGCCGGGTGTCATCACCGCGCCAGATTGCACGGGTGGCAATCCGGCGGGTACGTCGTGCCTCTGCTCGGACGTGGCGGGCGTCAATACCGCCACAATCACTTCCGCCATCTGCCAAGCGAACAACCAGGACGCCTGTAGCCAGCCAGGCTCCGACTGCTCGGACACGGCCATTGTGGCCTGCCTCGGGCCGGGAACCTGCCGCATGACCGGCGGACACAACTTCGATGTCGTGGACGCCCAGTTCAATGAGAACGGCAAGGTTTACACGACGGGCGGTCAGATCGGCGCACCGAACGAGAGTGGCTGCTGCGACCTGCCGCCGAAGGGCAAATGCGTCGCAGGCAAGTGCACGGGTGGGGCGAATGGTGGCGACACGTGCTCGACCAACAGCGATTGCCCGAACGACCCCGGACGGAATTCTCACTGTCCGTGGGGCGATTGGGAGCACAACCACCACAGCGGGCCGGACGACAGTGGCAGCTTGAGGGGTGGAGCCTTTGCGTTCCATTCGGGTACGGCTGCTTCGCCGGATGATGCGTTCATCAAGAGCGTCCTGTGCGCCGACCCCGGCTGGTGCGTGCAGGCACGGCCGGCCCCCTTCAAGCAGATCTTCTGGGAAGGCACCGGTGTTTTCCACAACGAGAGGATCAAGGGTAAGGATGTTCCGCTTCCCAATTTCAGGGCGTGCGGTGCGAATCAGCCTGTACCGTACAGCAAGGACGGCGGAACACTCCACTACTACAAGGCCCACGTCAGTGATTTCGGCGAGCCTGCGGGCATCTTCCAGAAGCCCGTGGGGGCCTGCAGGATGGATGAGTCCTGCACCAGTAAGGAGCCCAATGGCGTAGTTGAAATCAACGACTGCGAGTTGGGTGATGTGTGCCTGGTCGATTCAGTGGCCGATCCTGTGAAGACGGCGCTGCATCCACTCTGCCTGGCACAGACCTGTTCCGACTGCCCTGACGCGTATGAGATCGAGATCCACTGCACGGAGGATCCGAGCTCGCCGGTCGCCTACCGGGTCTCGCATTTCATCCGGGAAGGGAACTTCCAGCTTCATCCGTCGGTCGGGGATTCGTGCAACCCGCAGTGTGGCGATGGGGTGTGCGATCCAGGGGCAACCGGTACGGCCGAGACTTGCCAGTCCTGTCCGGCAGATTGTTGCCCATGATTGGCTGACAGGCGTCGACCGGGCTATCGCAGAGAGTCCGGTAGGCCGTAGATTAGGGGCGCACCGCTTATTCGCGGTGCGCCCCTTTTTTTACTCGCGCCTTCGTGTAAACTGGCTGCCCCCGATGTATTGCGCTTCAGGCATGAGATGAAAGGCATGTGGATCGAACTGAAGAAGACCTGATCCAGCCAACGGCCTGAGGGACTCAGGCCCTGCCGCCGGCTGTCCCGCCGCAGACGCTGATCGCCCGCTCGAGCCAGCGCCTGCGGTGAAGGCGCTCGGCCCGTGGAGCGGAAGCGATGGTCAAGCTCGACCCCGAGATTCAGAAAAAGCTCGATACGATCTCCACAGGAGTCGTCGCCGACCACGCCGAGGAGGTCGACCGCGACGGCGCGTTCCCGCAGGCCGCCATGGAGGCGATCGCGGCGGCCGGTCTCTACGGCCTGATTAGCGCGCGCGAGGTTGGAGGGCTGGGCTACGGGCCGGGCGCTGCGGCAGCCGCGATCCAGCGCGTGGCTCAGGAGTGCGGATCCACCGCGATGGTCCTCGCCATGCATTACGCCGGGGCCGCGGTGATCGAGAAGTACGGCCCGGATCCGGTGCGCCGAGACATCGCGAAGGGCAAGCACCTGAGCACCCTCGCATTTTCCGAGTCCGGCTCGCGCAGCAATTTCTGGGTGCCAACGAGCACGGCGAAGGCCGCCGGCGGGCGTGTGGTGCTCGACGCGGAGAAGAGCTGGGTCACCTCGGCCGGACAGGCGACCGCCTACGTCTGGTCGAGCCGGCCGGTCGATGCCGAGGGGCTGAGCACGCTGTGGCTCGTCCCGGCGAATGCCACGGGGCTCGCGGTGCCGCGCCCGTACAACGGACTGGGGCTGCGCGGAAACGACTCTCGCCCGGTGACGGCAAAGCAGGTCGCGATCGAAGAGGCGCAGCGCCTCGGCGACGACGGCGCAGGTTTCGCGCTCATGATGGAAACGGTCCTCCCCTACTTCAACTTGATGAACGCCGCGTTCTCCGTGGGGTTGATGGAAGCGGCTACGACCCGCACGGCGGCGCACGCGTCAGGGTGCCGGTATACCCACGTGGACGCATCGCTGGCGGACCTGCCAACGATCCGCGCCACCATCGCGCGCATGCGCGTGCGAACCGACATGTCACGGGCGCTGTTGCTCGACTCGATCGAGGCGGTCGAGACCGGTCGGCAGGATGCGATGCTGCGCGTCCTCGAGTGCAAGGCGGCGGCGGGAGAAACCGCGCTCGACGTGGTCGCGGCCGCGATGCGCGTGTGCGGCGGCGCCGCGTTCCGCAAGGACGTCGGCGTCGAGCGCTATTTTCGCGACGCACAGGCGGCCAATGTCATGGCGCCGACGACCGACCAGCTTTACGACTTCATTGGAAAGGCCGTCTGCGGACTCCCGCTTTTCTAGCGGGGCAGGAGGGGGCGTGGAAACATTGATCCTCGGCGCGGTCGCCTACGACCCGAAGGTCGTGACGATCTGGGAAGGGTTCAAGCAGTATTTCGTCGAGCGCGGGCTTTCGTTCGACTTCGTCCTGTATTCCAACTATGAGCGGCAGGTCGAGGGACAGCTCACGGGCGAGGTTCAGGTCGCCTGGAACTCACCGCTTGCCTGGATCGAGGCGGAGCGGGCTGCACGAGCGCGAGGGCGCAAGGCCACCGCCGTCGCGATGCGCGACACCGATCGCGACCTGACGTCTGTGGTGGTCGTTCGGGCGGATGCGCCGATCCGGACGTTTTCCGACCTGGCGGGAAGGACGGTCGCCGTCGGAGCATCGGACTCGCCTCAGGCGACGCTCATCCCGCTCCTTGCGATCGCCAAGGCCGGATTGAAGCCAGGGGTGGACTTGAGGGTCCTGGGCCACGATTTCCTCGTCGGCAAGCATGGCGATCACATCGGCGGCGAGCGCGATGCGGCCCGCGCCCTGATCGCCGGCAAGGCGGACGCCGCCTGCATGATCGACGGAAACCATCTCGCTTTCACCCAGGAAGGGACGCTGCCGGCGGGATCGACACGGATCCTCGCGCAGACCGCCCCTTACGATCACTGCAACTTCACGGTGCTGGACGGTGTTCCCACTCCGCCGCTCGCCCGGTTCACCGAGCTGCTGCTCGCCATGTCGTACGATGACCCCGCCGTTCGCGCGCTGCTCGACATGGAGGGATTGAAGCAGTGGTTGCCCGGGCGCGTGAACGGCTACGCGCAGCTGAATCGCGCGGTCGACGCGTTCGGCACCCTCGATGCCTGGCTCGAGCGCATGGAGGCGGGAGCAACGCAATGACCGGTATCCCGGGAATCGAGCTCGGCGCCCTGGGTCTCGATCGTGGCGCACATCTTCTCTTGAAGCACGCGTTGCGGCAGATCCCCGTGGGGGCGCCACTCGACGTGTTCGGATCGCACCAGGACCTTGCGGTTCACCTGCGCGCCTGGTGCAGGGCGCAGGGACATGAGATCACGCTGTTTCCCGACGGCCAGGGGTCCGGGCCGGCCGCGCGCATCGTGCGGGGTTCGGCCGAGACCGGACGCTGGAAAGGAGCCGAGTCCGCGGGGGCTCCTGACCGCACGCTGCCGGGCGGTGTGGTCGACAAGCCGCCGGCGCGCTGGGGTCTCGCGGCGCGCGGCGCGAAGGTCGAGGCCGGCGGCCCTGCCTTCGATTTTCCGTTGTCCGACAAGGATGTCGTCTGGGCGGACGAAGCGGCCGCGCTCTATGCGCAGGCCGCGGCGGCGCAGTGGGATCCCGCCACGGCAGTCGATTGGACCGCGCCCATCACGCACCCGCCGGAAATCGAAGACGCCGTCGTCCAGGTGATGACCTTTCTCGTCGAGAACGAGACCGCGGCGCTCATCGTGCCCGCAAGCTTCCTCGCAAAGATCCATCCTCACTTCCGCGAGGTCTTGCAGCTGCTGGCGATTCAGGCGGCCGACGAGGCGCGCCACATCGAGTGCTTCACTCGCCGCGCCCTGCTCGTGCGGAAGGACATGGGCCTCTCGACGGTCGGCGGCCAGGAATCGTTGAAGACGCTCCTCGAGGAACCCGACTTCGCGCTGGCGTTCTTCCTGCTCTCCGTCCTCGGCGAAGGGTCCTTTCTGTCGCTGCTGTGGTTTCTGCACGAGAGCGCCCCCGATCCGGTCACGCGTGAGGTTTGCCGCCTCGCGGCGCAGGACGAGGCCCGCCATGTGGCCTTCGGCCTGGCGCATCTGCGCCGTCACATGGGACTGGACCCGGGGCTGCGCCCACGCCTTGCCGCCGCCGTCGAGCGCCGTCACGAGGCGCTGCGGAACACCGACGGGCTGAACGAGGAAGTCTTCGATGCGCTGGTACTCCTCGCGGCGGGTTCGTGGGAGATTGAAGATCTTGGGACGGGGCACGACCGGGTCGTGGCACTTCGGAAGGAGATGGACCTCGGACGCCGCCAGCGCCTCGAGAAGTTGGGCTTCCCTGTCGACGAGGCCGAGGCGCTTTCCGCGCTGCACACGCGTAACTTCATGTAGGTGACGTCATCGCAAGGAGGAGGACCGATGCTCGCACGTGTTTCGAACCCAGGAGTATTCGTGATGCTGGCTTGCGGTCTCCTCATGGCGGGCACGCAATCCGCAACGGCCCAAGCGCTGTGTCCCGTGGCCGTGGCCGTGGCCGACGTCCGGGCCTTCGATGCGGGATTCCTGCGCGATCCAAAAGCCATCACGATCCAAGCTGACCTTGGCGCCTTCAACGGCTCGCTTCCGGGAGGCACCTGGCGCACGCCGAACCCCGGCGGGATCGCCTGGGATGGCATCGCGCTCGAAGGCGTCTCGTTCACGCGGGACACCGAGATGGAGTCCGGACCGAACCTCCACACTTTCAATGTAGAGGTGGCTCTCCGCGCTTGGGGCAGCGTGGTCACGGATCTCGAATTCATCGCGGTCGACGGCGAGCGCTCTCTGTCCTTGGGCGCGCTCACCGGCATCGCCGTTCATTGCGAAGCGACAAGCGTTTCACGGAAATTCTCAATCTCCGACCGTGACTTCGTGTCGTTTTTCGCAGGAGAGAAGGCCCCTACGCTGCGGGTCAGGCGAACGACCCGCCCCGACGGTTGCTGAGGGCGGCTCCAAAACGAGCCGGGACCAGCCGGGATCTTCATGGAGGAAGTTGCAAACTTGTAAGAAATCGCGGTCTGGCGGGTCGGCACGGCAGGTCGCGTCGCAGGAATTACCAAAACAGTCATGAAAAGCCGAATAATTCGGAGGGAATTCATGGCGGCCGGTTCATTAAGGCTGACGAGGCTTCCCCGCTATTACAGTTTTGAAAATGGGACTCCCGGCCGCCCTCCTCGACCATCAGGGGAGCTGGGAATCGTAGCCAAAGCCTCTCAAAAAGATTCTGCGACCAAATCCCGGATTATCTTGACTGGGCGCCCATTTTAAGCATAGAGTGCGCTCATTCTTTTCGCTGAAATCTGGGTTTTGTTCAGGGACGTGGTGTCGCTTTGCCGATCAGGTACTCACCGTGCTATGCGCTTCTTCCCTCTCGCGTTGTCTCGTTTCCAAAAACGATCATCACAGATTGCTTTCGTTTCGCCGAGTCATGGTTCCGGTAGCTATTGCTGAGATCGTGAATCGTTATCCGGTCTCGTTCCAGACCACCCGAGGTGAATCGCCATCGCGGAAGCAGAACTCCTGACTGCGCCGTTTATCTGGTCAACCCGGAAGGGTTCTTGAAAACCAGGTGGGATGGCCTCGGCACCGTCAGTGAAGAAAGGAGGAGGAGGGGGTACGAAACCGTACGTCGCGTATTCGTGAGCCGATTATTTAATATCAACGGGTACAAACGGGGGTGTTAAAAATGGCAAGAGGAGAACCAAGCTGTCGAAGGAATGGGACCGCATTTAAGCGTACGAGCCGACTGCTCGCGGGCCTGTTGGTTGGAATGGTGGCCCTGATCGGCGGACAGGCCGCATGGGCACACCAGAACCCAGCGGGTTGTACCGGGAACCAGCTCGACGTAAGCCTCTTGAAGGACAAGACGTCTATCGTCAGCGGTGAGACCGTGACCTACACCGTCGTGGCCAGGAACGATTCCCCGACGGCTTGCGATGTCACCGGTGCCACGATCACGTTTCACTGTCCGGCGGCGGACGGAACCCCCACGGGGGCTTCGACGGTCTGTGCGTCCAACGCCGATTTCCTGGTGCCTTTCGCGCCGGTCAACCTGTGCGTCGTTCCTTGCACCGTCACCGTGAACCCCGGAGTTACTCTGGCCACGGCCGGTGTGACCGGGGCCGGGACGCTGCATGACATTCCGGACAGCGATATCGACGTAGTGAACATCAACCGGACGGTGTCGGTCCAGGTCAAGATTTGCGGCGATGGCACCATCAACCAGACCTGCGAGACCTGCGACACCAGCGCCTTCCCGGCCAACGCTCCCTCCAGCCACGGGGCCTGCCGGACGGGCGGTGAATGCGGCACGACCAGCTGCACGTTCTGCGGTGACGGCATCGTCAATGGCGGCGAGCAGTGCGACGACGGCAACAACGTCGACACCGACACCTGCCGGAACAACTGCCTCTTGCCGATCTGCGGCGACAGTATCGTGGGCAACACACCGAATGAGACCTGCGATCCTCCCGGGACGCCTGCCGGCAACAATGGCAATACCTGCCGCGGCGACTGCACGGTGTGCGGTGACGGCATCGTGAACGACGGCGAGCAGTGCGACGACGGCAACGGGGTGGATACCGACGCCTGCAATAACAGCTGCACACCGCCTATCTGCGGCGATAACGTCATCAACAATTCGGGCTGCGGGGAGACCTGCGACACCAACACCTTCCCGGGCAATGCTCCTGCCACCCACGGCCCATGCCGCCCCGGCCCCTGCGGGCAGCCTGCCGCCTGCACCTTCTGCGGCGATGGCATCGTCAACGGCGGCGAGCAGTGCGACGACGGCAACAACGTCGACACCGATAGCTGCCAGAATAACTGCACGCCTCCCCTGCGCTGTTCGGTGGTCATCGACAAGACCGTGGCACCGGACGACGGCATCGGCGGTGGAACTGCGTGTGACGGCAATCCGGATGGACCTTTCTCGGATAACGTTACGGTCGATCAGGCCGCCTGTGTGGTTTACAAGATCTGCGTGCAAAACACGGGTCTGCAGGTCCTCAACGGAAACGGCGTCAAGGTTAATGATCCGGTTCTCGGGACCGTGAACCTCGACTACGGGACGATCAACCCGGGTCAGACCATCTGCAAGCAGACGACAGGTTTCTTCACGGCACCCAATTGCACAGGCGGCAACCCAGCTGGCACGTCGTGCCTCTGCACCGAGGTGGCGGGCATCAATACGGCCACCATCTCTTCCGCCATCTGTCAGGCCTCCCAAGAGAACGCCTGTACTCAGCCGGGCTCTGACTGCACGGACACGGCCAACGTGGCCTGCCTCGCTCCGGGATCCTGCCGCATGACCGGTGGACACAATTACGATGTCGTGGACGCCGAGTTCGATGAGAACGGCAAGGTCTACACGACGGGCGGTCAGATCGGCGCCCCGAACGAGTCCGGTTGCTGCGACTTGCCGCCGAAGGGCAAGTGCGTAGACGGCAAGTGCACGGGTGGGTTGAATGGCGGCGACTCTTGCGCGACCAACGACGATTGCCCGAACGACCCCGGACGGAATTCCCACTGTCCGTGGGGCGATTGGGAGCACAACCACCACAGCGGGCCGGACGATAGTGGCAGCGTGAAGAGTGGAAGCTTTGCCTTCCATTCGGGTACGGCTGCAGCGCCGAACGAGGCGTTCATTTCCAGCGTCCAGTGCTCCGACCCCGGCTGGTGCGTGCAGGCACGGCCGGCGCCCTTCAAGCAGATCTACTGGGAAGGCACCGGTGTGTTCCACAACAACAAGGACAAGAGCAAGGACATCCCGATCCCCTTCTTCGGTGCCTGCGGTGCGAATCAGCCGGTGGCATGGAGCAACAAGGTCAACGGGACGCTCCACTACTACAAGGCCCACGTCAGTGACTTCGGCGAGCCTGCGGGCATCTTCCAGAAGCCTGTGGGGGCCTGTAAGATGGACGAGTCCTGCGCCAGTAAGGAGCCCAATGGTGTAGTTGAAATCAACAACTGCGAGTTGGGCAATGAGTGCCTGATCGACTCAGTGGCAGATCCTGTGAAGACGGCTCTGCATCCACTGTGCCAGGCACAGACCTGCTCGGAATGCCCTGACGCGTATGAGATCGAGATCCACTGCAGCGCGGATCCGAGCTCGCCGGTCGCGTACCGGGTGTCGCACTTCATCAGGGAAGGAAACTTCCAGCTCCATCCGCCGGTCGGGGATTCTTGCAACCCCGAGTGTGGTGATGGGGTGTGCGATCCCGGCGTAACGGGCACGGCCGAAACCTGCCAGTCCTGTTCGATTGATTGCTGCCCCTAACGGGGGGGACAGGTGTGACCGGACCTGGCAAAGGGTCCGGTAGGCAGTAGAAGGAAAAGTCCCAGGGGGCGCACCGCGGACACGCGGTGCGCCCCTGAAGGACGAGCGCAATCGGGCGCCCAACTTATCGGGCGCCCCTTTTTTTGCCCAAATGAAAAGGGGCGCCCCTTGAGAGGACGCCCCTTGATCGTGCGAGCCAGGCTCGGATGGCCTGGAAAGTCTCAGGGCCCGAATTTCACCAGGTAGCCGTCGATATTCCCCGGGCTCAGCAGCTGGCCTCCGCCGAAATCGACTCCTTGGAAGAAGTCTCCCACCGCGATGATGTTGCCTCCTGCATCCATGGCAATGGCGTCTCCATGATCGTCATAGAGAACCCCGAAGCGCTTCGACCACAGGTGCGCGCCGGAGGCTGAGAACTTCGCGGCGAAAATGTCGTAGCTTCCCGTCTCGGCCAGGGGTCCCCCGCCGAAATCCACGGGCCCCAGGATGCTTCCCGTCAACGCGATGTTGCCGGAGGCATCCAGCGCGACTCCACGAGAGACATCTCCATACCCGTAAGTCGTTCCGAAAACCTTGGACCAGGCGTGGGCGCCGTCGCTCGAGTACTTGGCGAGAAAGATGTCGCTGCCTCCGGTGCTGACCTGTGCTCCACCACCGAAGTCGGCCGTCGCGTTGAAGTACCCGGTCACCACGACTTCTCCGGTTCCGGCCACCGCGATCCCTGTGCCTCGATCATCGCTCGCGCCACCGAAGCGCTTGGACCAGACATGCGTCCCCGACGCCGAATACTTCATCAGGAAAATGTCGGTACCGCCCGTGCTGGTCAGCGAGCCGCCCCCGAAGTTCACAGCGTTTTGGAAGTAGCCGGTCACGACGACGTTGCCACCGCTATCCATCCCGACGCTGAACCCCGTGTCCTGACCGGTTCCACCCATGGCCCTGGACCACACGTGATCGCCCGAAGCGGAGAACTTCGCAACGAAGATGTCCTGTCCGCCAACGCTGGTCAACCGTCCGCCGCCGAAGTCGGTGGTGGCGTCGCCGAAATACCCGAAGTATCCCGTCAGAGCCATGTCTCCGTTGCCCGCTACCGCGATCCCATAGCCCACCTCGTTGCCCGTGCCGCCAAAGCGCTTGGACCACAGGTGAGCTCCCGAGGAGGAGTACTTGGCGAGGAAGATGTCGGTTCCACCGGCACTCGTCAGGCCGCCTCCGCCGAAATCTACGGTCCCCGAGAATTGGCCGATGACGACAACGTTGCCGCTGCTGTCCACCCCGATGCCGTAGCCAATGTCGCTACCGGTGGACCCGAAGCTCCTGGACCACTGGTAAGCTCCCGAAGAAGAGTACTTCGCGATGAAGATGTCCTTGTCGCCCGTGCTGCTCAAAGCCGCCCCGCCGACGGTCACTCTACCTTCCAATTGACCGGCGATGAATACGTTGCCGCTGGCGTCGGCGACGACGGCATTGACGATCACCGAATCGCTCAGGGTTGAGCCCCCGAGCCGCGTCGACCACAAGTGTTGACCGCTTGCCGCCGTCTGGACGGTCACAAATGCCGTATCGCTGGCCCTGGCCCCGGAATTGTCCGTGACGGTCAAGGTGACTGTCTTGGTTCCGGAAGTCGAGTAGGCGTGGCTAGCGGAGATGCCTGTCCCCGAAGCTCCGTCACCGAAATCCCATGCATAAGAGCTGATCGTTCCATCGGAATCCGACGAGCCGGAGCCATTGAAGGTGACGGCTGTCCCCACGCTGGTGGTCTGGTCAAGACCGGCGTAGGCGATAGGTGGCAGGTTTGCACAGGCCGGCGTGGTGGCGCTCGCCGCGGTGCTCGGAGCCGAGATGTTTCCGGCATTGTCATATGCCGCGACGGTGAACGAGTAGCCGGTGGAGGCCGACAGAGAGGTGCTGCTGTAGGAAGCTACGGTGGTCGTAGCGATCTGCACTCCGCCGCGATACACCCTGTAGCCGGCAAGCCCCGACCCGCCCGTGTCGCTGGATCCCGTC
>DASTZC010000008.1 GCA_035764505.1 Candidatus Polarisedimenticolia bacterium | reverse complement strand
GGCGACCAGGCTGGTGGAGCAGGCGGTCTGGATCACCAGGCTCGGCCCGCGCAGGTCGAGGCGGTACGAAAGGTGGGTCGCCAGATAATCGTGCTGGTTTCCCAGTGATGTCTGAAAGCCTCCCACCGACAGGGCCGCCTGAGGATTCGACAGGATGTTGCTCAGAAGATAGCTGTTGGGCCCGGAGCCGGCGAAGACGCCGACTCGCAGGTCGTGGCGATCCGACAGGTATCCGGCATCTTCCAGGGCCGACCAGGCGTCTTCCAGGAAGGCGCGGAACTGCGGATCCATCAGCTCCGCCTCACGCGGCGTGAAGCCGAACAACCCGGCGTCGAAGAGGTCGACCTGCTTCAGGTCGGCGGCGCGGCGTACGAAGCGGGGGTCCGCAAGATCGCCGCTGTCCACGCCCGCCGCGCGCAGCTCGTCGTCGGTGAGATCGCGGATCGATTCGATGCCGGCGCGCAGATTACGCCAGAAGGCTTCCACCGAGTCGGCGCCGGGGAAGCGTCCCGCCATGCCGACCACGGCGATTTCCAGGGGGATCTGACCTTCTTTATGCATGCCGGTTCTCGACCCTGGGCGCCAGGCGCCTGTGGGAGATACGGGAAATGGCTGGAAAGCGGGCATTTTCACGGACCCCACGCCTCGCCGTCAAGAAGATTCGCTTCATGGCTTCGCTTCCGCCGGAGTGGCCCGGCTCTTCGTCCGGGCGCGGGCGGCGGCGCGCCGCCGCGCACCCCGCAGCCGGTCCGGCGCGGCCGCGTCGCTTTCTTGCACGCCGTCGGCGAGGCGGGCCGCCAGGGACGCGACGGTCGGGAAGCGGAACAGCTCGACGATGGAAATATCGGTGTGCAGATTTTCGCGCAGCCTGGCATGCACGCGGGCCAGCAGGAGCGAGTGTCCCCCCAGGTCGAAGAAGTTGTCGTGCGCCCCGACGCGCTCCCGTCGCAGCGCTTCCGCCCAGATCTCGGCGATGGCCCGCTCGATCTCGCCGCGCGGCGCCTGATAAGGCCTCTCCTGCGAGGAGGGCTCGGGGAGCCGGCTTCGATCGAGCTTGCCGTTCGCGGTGAGCGGCAGGCTCTCCAGGAAGGCCCAGGCTGAAGGCAGCAGCGGGTCGGGAAGCCACCGCCCCATGTGGGCGCGCAGCGCTTCCGCGCTCAGGAGCGGCTCCTGGACGAGGGGCAGATCGAGAGAGCAGGGTGCGCCGGGGACCAGCGCCCGGCCCGATCCCTCACGTGCCGCATAGACGTAACGCAGGGAAGTGCGCTCTAACAATGGATCCTGATCGACGTGGACCTGGAAGCCATGATCTTCCAGGAGAGAAACGATCGGCGCCAGGTGTTCTCCAAGGTCCAGCTCGAGGACCGCCTGATCGATCCGGGCCCAGTCCTCCTCCCGAATCCCGTGCAGCACATCGAGCTCCGCCTTCTCGGCGTTGATCTTGAGGAGATGGATGCGCTCGATCCGCTGCTCGGCCAGCAGATCGGACAGCGTCCGCAGCGGCACTTCGAGCTTCACCCCGGCGAAGCGCTCCTCCAGAAGAGCGTCGGCTTCCTGCGCCAGCCGTGCCGCCTCCCCGGCTCCGGAGCGCCCCTGGTTCTCCAGGAACGACTTCACCACCTGCTTTTCCACCTCGGGGTCCGCATACAGTCCCGAGAAGAGGGAAAAGCCGGGGAAAAAGGTGAAAGCGGCGCGGCGCTCGCGCTCCGCCAGCCCGATCTCGAAAGCCGACGCCGTGGGCGCGAACAGCGACAGGTTGGCGCGCAGGATCGCCTGCAGATGCGGATTCGGCTCGAAGGCCAGGATTCTGGTCTGCGGGCGCGCCAGGCCCGCGAAGAGGCTGAACAATCCGATGTTGGCCCCGACGTCGAAGACCGTGTCGCCGGCGCGCAGGGTGATCCCGTGGCGCGTGTAGGCGCGCAGCTCGAAGATCTCCCGGTAGATGTAATCGGTCTCGTTGCGGTTCAGCTCGGCCACCGCCATGCCGTTGGGGAGCCGCCGGCGCTTGTGCCCCTGCACGGTGGGGGAGACGCGGGGATCGGGGACGACATAAGCGACCAGACGCGCGCCTCCGAGAGGATCGGGGCGGGCGATCACCGCCGCATCGCGCACGTCGGGATGGCTTCGCAGCACGGCTTCGGCTTCCCGCGGCTCCACGCGGTGGCCGCGGATCTTCAGCTGTCCGTCGGCCCGGCCGAGGAATTCCAGCCGGCCGTCGCGCAGGCGGCGGGCGCGATCTCCGGTCCGGTACATCCTCTCTCCGGGGCGCGCGGCAAAGGGATCGGGGACAAAGCGGTCCGCAGTGAGCGCGGCAGCGCCCAGGTAGCCGCGCGCCACGCCGTCGCCGCCAACGAACAGCTCGCCCGGCATCCCGACGGGGACCGGCTCCAGCCGCTCGTCCAGCAGGTAGACCCCGGCGTTGGACAGGGCGCGGCCCAACGGAGCGCCCGGCCGGGCCACATCCGCAGGCTCCGGGAATCCCGCCACGGCGCCGACCGTCGCCTCGGTTGGCCCATAGTGATTCGCGACGCGGCACTCGGGCGCCAGCTCGCGCAGCTTCGTCAGGAGCGGGCCGGGGGTGGCTTCGCCGCCCAGCACGAGCAGGCGGCGCGGCATGATGCGCGCGGGGCGCGACGCTCCCAGCAGCGCCTGCAGGTGGGAAGGGACGATCTTGAGGCAATCGACCGGAAATCTCTCGAAATAATCGGCGGCCCCCTCGGCGTCGAAGGAGAGATCCGCCGGCAGGAGATGCAGGCAGCCGCCGGTGGCGAGGCAGGGGAACAGCGCCGTGTTGCCGAGATCGGCGGCCAGCGTGGAGACCAGGCCGAAGCGCCATCCGGAGCCGATCTCGAGGCGCTCGATGGCTGCCGTGACGTAGCCGGCGATCTGGCGATGCTCGATCCCGACCCCTTTCGGCCGTCCCGTCGATCCGGAGGTATAGATGACGTAGGCAAGATTGGCGGAGGTCGCATCGAGGGCGGGGCGGGATGCCGGCTCACGGGAGGCGCCGAGCTGGTCCCCGTCGATCGAGACAAGCGGCGCACCGATCCCGGCGAGCCGCTCCGCCAACCGGCTATTGGTCAGGACGAGCGCGGCGCCGCAATCCTCGATGACCCAGCGCAGGCGCGCCTCCGGCTGGCCGGTCTCGAGCGGAACGTAGGCGCCTCCCGCCTTGAGCACCGCCAGCAGCGCGACGACGGATTCGATCGAACGGTCGAGAAGGATCGCCACGCGGCGCTCCGGGCCGATCCCGAGCTTGCGCAGCCGCAGCGCGAGACGACTGGCTCTCTCATTCAGCTCGGCGTAGCGGAGTGTCTGTTCTCCCATTGAAAGCGCCGGGGCGTCGGGCGTCCCGACCGCCTGGCGCTCGAACAGCTCGTGCAGCAGGCTGTCGCCGCCGGCTCCGCGCAGTGGAGCGGAGTATTCCCTATCCAGCTCGTCCCGCTCCCCGGGCTCCCGCAGGGACAGCGCCAAAAGCGGCGCGTCGGGCGCGGCGAGCGCCTTCTCGAGGAACCGCCGCATGCGCGCGAAGATCGTCTCGATGGTCTGGCGTTCGAACAGGTCGGTGTTGTACTCGAAGCCGCCCTCGAAAGCGTCCTCCGTCTCATCGAGGACGAGCATGAGATCGAACTTTGCCGTGTGCGAGTCGATCTCGAACGGTGACATCTTCAGGCCGGGCAGGTCAACTTCGGGCAGGTAGGGGCTCTGGAGCGCGAACGCCGTCTGGAACAGCGGCGCGCGATTGAGCGCCCGCTCCGGATGGAGCTCCTCCACGACCCGCTCGAAGGGGACGTCCTGGTTGACGTAGGCCGACAGCGACGCATCCCGAACCCGGGTGAGAAGCCCGCGGAAAGTCAGCAAGTCGCCCCTTCCGTCCACCCGCACGGCGAGTGTGTTCACGAAAAAGCCGACCAGTCCTTCCGCCTCGGCGGCGCGGCGGTTGGCCACCGGCGTGCCGACGACGATCTCGCGCTGGCCGGCGTGGCGCATCAGGGTCCAGGAGTAGCCGGCCAGCAAGGCCATCTGCAGCGTGACTCCCTCGGAGCGGGCCAGCCGGGTCAGTCGATCGCGCAACCCCGCCGGCAGGGCGACATGGAGAGTCTCCCCGTTCCAGCTCGCTGTCATGGGGCGGGCTCGATCGGCCGGCAGATCGAGCGTGGCGGGGGCCCCTTGCAGCGCAGATCGCCAGTGGGCAATCTGCCGGTCCAGCTCGCCCTCCTCCAGCCAGTCGCGCTGCCAGGCTGCCCAGTCGGCATACTGGATCTCCGGGTCGGCCAGGGGAGTATCGTGTCCCTGGGCGAAAGCCCCATAAAGGATGCTCAGCTCCCGCAGAAGCACCCCCATCGACCAGCCATCCGCGGAGATGTGGTGCACCACCATCGACAGCAGGTGCGATCGCCGGCCCAGGCGCAGAAGCCGCGCGCGCAGCACCGGTCCCCGCGCCAGATCAAAAGGAAGCGCCGCCTCCTCGGACAGCAGCCGGCGGGCCGCGGTCCGCACGTCGTCTCCCTCGGAGGGCACGGGCTCCGGCTCGAGGCGCAGGACGGGCGGAGGATCGATGGCCTGCTCGGGCCCCTCCGGCCCTTCGACGAAGCGGGTGCGCAACGATTCGTGGCGCCGCAGGATCTCCGACATCGCCCGGCTCAGGGCTTCCAGGTCCAGATCTCCCTCGAGCTCGACCACCGCCGGCAGGTTGTAAGCGGCGGAGCCGGGCTCCAGGCGATGGAGGAACCAGAGCCGCCGCTGCGCATAGGAGAGGAGATTCCGCCGGGGTCCCGAGGCGGGACCGATGGGAGGAGGAGCGGGAGCTCCGCCGCTGCGGGCGGCGGCCTGGGCGATCCCCGCGGGCGTCGGCGATTCGAACAGGGTCCGCAGGGGCATCTCGACCCCGAAGGCGCGCCGGACCCGCGACAGGACACGGGTCGCCAGCAGCGAATGGCCTCCCAGCTCGAAGAAGTTGTCGGTCGCCCCCACGCGCGAGAGTCCCAGCACCTCGGCGAACAAGCCGCACACCACCTCTTCCTGGGGAGTTCGTGGCACGACGTAAGCCGCCGCCGCGCCCCAGTCGGGATCGGGCAGGGCCTGCCGGTCGACCTTGCCGTTCGGGGTGAGAGGGAGTGCCTCGAGGAGCATGAGGGCGGCCGGCACCATGTACTCGGGGAGCGCGCCGGAAAGATGCGCTCGCAGCTCCGTCGGCGTGATGCGCGCCCCCACGTGAGGCACGACATAGGCGGCGAGACGCTTGCCGGCGCTGTGCTCGTGCGAGGTCACCACCGCCTGACGGACCGCCGCGTGGCGCGTCAGGGCGACCTCGATCTCTCCCGGCTCGACGCGATAGCCGCGGATCTTTACCTGCAGGTCGATCCGTCCGAGAAACTCCAGGTTTCCATCGCCCCGGAAGCGTGCCAGGTCTCCCGTGCGGTAGTAACGCGCGCCCGGCTCCTCCGAGAAAGGGTCGGGGAGGAATCGCTCGGCGGTGAGATCGGCCCGGTCGTGGTAGCCGCGCGCCAGCCCCGCGCCCCCGACGCACACCTCCCCCGGCACGCCGGCGGGAATGAGGCGTCCTCGGCCATCGAGGAGGTAGACGGGGGCGTTGGGAATGGGACGTCCGATGGCGGGGAGCGCAGGCCACTCGGAAGGATCCCCCTCGAGCACGAAGGTCGTCACCAGGTGGGTCTCGCTCGGACCGTAATGGTTCACCAGCCGGCAGGAAGGAAGCCGTGCGAAGAAGGCGCGCAGCGCAGGGGTAATCTTGAGCTGCTCGCCCGCCGTGTCGATCTCGCGCAGGCTCTCCGGGTAGAGATCCTCCTCGGCGGCCGTCTCGGCCAACTGGTTGAGCGCGACGAAGGGAAGGAAGAGACGCTCGACGCGCTGCTCCTCGATCCGCCGGAGCAGACGCGGCGTATCGCGCCGCTCGTCTTCGGAGACGAGCACGACACAGCCGCCCGCCGCGAAGGTCGAGAAGATCTCCTGGAACGAGACATCGAAGGAGAGCGGCGCGAACTGCAGCGTCCGGCCTCCTCCGGAGGCCTGCGAATCCCGCCGCTGGAATGAAAGGAGATTGGCAATGGCCCGGTGGCTCATGGCCACTCCCTTGGGACGCCCCGTCGAGCCGGAGGTGTAGACGGCATAGACCAGGGCGTCGGATGGGACCTGCAGGTCGGGCGGGATGTCCTCCTCCCGTGCAATTCGCGCCCAGTCTTCATCCAGGCGGATGATCCCGCCGGCGGCTTGCGGGAGCCTGCTTTGGAGCGACGCCTGGGTCAGCACGACGGCCGCCCCGACATCCTCCAGGATGAGAGCGATGCGGTCCGGAGGATACTCCGGGTCGAGAGGGACGTAGGCGGCCCCCGCCTTCATGACCCCGAGGAGCGCGACGAGATTGTCGAAGGAGCGCTTCACGCACACGGGCACGAGATCCTCGCACCCCACGCCGCGCTTTCTGAGATAGCGGGCGAGGCAGTTGGCGCGCGCGTCGAGCTGACCGTAAGTGATCCGGTCCTCTCCGAAGAGCGCCGCGGTGGCATCCGGAGCGAGTCGCGCATGCGCTTCGAAGGCGCCATGCGCGAGCAGGGGATCGCCGTAAGCAACACGGTTAGCATTCCACTCGTGCAACAGCCGCCGCCGCTGGGCTTCGTCGAGGGTGAGCAGGTCGGCCAGCGCCCGGTCGGGATGAGCCAGGCCTTCTTCGAAGAGCCGGCGCAGCTCGTCGGCGAAGCCGCGCATCCGATCGCCGTCGAAAAGCTCGGTGCTGTAATTCAGAGCCCCCTCCAGCCCCGCGGCCGTTTCATAGAGGAGGAGCTCTACCTCGAAGCGCGTGACGCCCGTATGCGGCTCCTCGTACGACAGATCGAGACCAGGGAGCGCAATCTCCCCGAGCGGCGCGTTCTGCAGGGCGAAGAGGGTCTGGACGACGGGATTGGCTCCCGGCGTCCGCTCCGGCTGCATCGCTTCGACGATGCGCTCGAAAGGAACGTCCTGATTGGCGTAGGCGCCAAGGCACGACTCGCGCATGCGACGGATCAGGCCGCGGAAGGTGGGGTTTCCTGAGAGCCGGACGCGCACCGGAAGCGTGTTGACGAAAAACCCGATCAGGGCCTCGGCCTCCACAGCCCTCCGGTTGGCCACCGGCATCCCTACCGCGAAATCTCTCTGCCCCGACCGGCGCCCCAGGACCGCGGCATAGCCGGCGAGAAGCACCATCGTCAGTGTGGCGCCTTCCTGGCGCGCCAGCCGCTCGAGGGCGTCGCGCAAATCCGCCGGCAGATGGATCGGCATAGGAGCGCCGGCGTGAGTGGGGCGACTGGACCGGGGACGGTCGGAGGAGAGCACGAGGGTCTCGGATCCGTCCAGCTCGCGGCGCCACCAGGCGAGCTGGCGCTCCATCTCTCCTCCCGCGAGCCAGCGCCGCTGCCAGGCCGCCCAGTCGGCATACTGGATCGCGATCTCCTCCAGCTCTCCGGAGCGGCCCGACACGCAGGAGCCGTACAGCGCGCCCAGCTCGCGGATCAGGACCGCCGTCGACCAGTCGTCCGCGACGATGTGGTGCATCGTGATCTGCAGGAAATGCTCTTGCTCTCCCAGCTTGAGCAGCGTGGCCCGAAGGAGGCGATCGCGGGCGAGATCGAAGGGCCGGCGCGCCTCGGAGTCGATCCGTCGCCGGGCCGCCTCGCGGCGTTCCCCTTCTTCCAGCCGCGACAGATCCTCGAAGTCGATGGGGAATTCCGTGGGGGAATCCAGGGACAGCTCCGGGCCGTCGGGTCCTTCCACGAACCGGGTCCTCAAGGCTTCCTGACGCCGGACCAGCTCGGTCAGCGCCCATTGCAGGGCGCCGGCATCCAGCGTGCCTCGAAGATGGACGGTGGAGGGGAGGTTGTAAGCCAGCGAAGCGGAGTCGAGGCGATGCAGAAACCAGAGCCGCTGCTGGGAAGAGGAGGGGAGCCGGCGCTCCTCGGCCGATGCGGGAGCCAGCGGGGGAGGCGCGCTCGCGGAGTCGAGCGATGCGATTCTCATCGCCAGGGCGCGGACCGTCGGGGACTCGAAGATCGTGCGCAGGGGGACTTCGAGGCCGAGCGAGCATCGGATCCTTGAGACCACCTGCGTCGCCAGCAGCGAATGGCCTCCCAGCGCGAAGAAATCGTCCCCGGCCCCCACGCGCTTCAGCCGCAGCACCTCCTGGAACGCCGCCGCGATCGCGGCCTCCACGTGGCCGGCGGGAGGCTCGTAATCGGTCGTGATGCTCCATTCCGGCTCCGGGAGCTTTCGACGATCCACCTTGCCGTTGGCTGAAAGAGGCAGAGCTTCCAGCGGGACGATTGCGGAAGGAATCATTGCCGCCGGCAGACGCTCGGCCAGGCGCTGTCGCAAGCGCTCCGGATCGAATGTTTTCCCGCGCGGCACGACGTAGGCGGCCAGCCGCAGGACACCTTCCGGATCGGGCCGGGCGACGACGGTGCAGGCCCCGACCTCTTCCTGCACGGCCAGGGCGGCTTCGACCTCGGCCGGCTCGATGCGCTGGCCGCGAATCTTCACCTGGTCGTCGCTGCGGCCGGCGAAGACGATTCGCCCGTCCTGAAGGTACCAGGCGCGATCGCCGGTCTTGTAGAGACGGGCGCCTGGCTCTCCGAAAGGATCGGGGACGAAACGCCCGGCGGTGAGATCCGGCTTTCCCAGGTAGCCGCGCGCCACGGCGGGACCGCCCAGGTAGATCTCGCCGAAGACCCCCGGGGGAACGGGGCGGAGCCGTTCGTCCAGCAGATAGATTGTGGTGTGGGAGAGCGGACGGCCGACCGGAGGCGTCGCGGGGAGGCTCGCGCCGTCTCCCACGAACCCGCAGGTGGAATCGATCGCCGTCTCGGTGACACCGTAGCTGTTGGCCAGCCGCGTGTCGCTCCCGAAGGCGGCACGGAACGGCTCGATCTCGGCGCTGGTCCAGACATCCGACCCGACCACCGCGATGCGGAAGGAATCGAGCCGCACCCCGCGCTCGCGGGCGCAAGCCGCCAGCGGGCGGGCGATGGCTGGCACGAAATCGCCGAACTCGACTCTCTCCCGCTGGATCAAATCGAGCAGGCGGGCGGGCTCCAGGAGCCGATCGCGCTCACAGAACACCAGGGTCCCGCCCGAGCCCAGTGCGCGCACCACGTCGCCGACGCAGACGTCGAATCCGAGAGCCGCCATCTGCAGGTGAGCGCCGATATCCTCGAGCCGGTAGAGGCGGTCCCAGGCGGCGTAAGCAGCCGCCAGCGAGGCGTGCGTCACCATGACGCCTTTCGGCGCACCGGTGGTCCCCGAGGTGTAGATCACGTAGGCGAGCGATTCGGGAGAGACTCGCCGCCGCGGTGGGACCGCGTCGATCGTTTCTTCCAGCGGAACTACCGCGCAGCCGGTGGATTCCACGAGCTCCGTGCGGGCTTTGGTGGTGAGCACGACTCGCACGCCGGCATCCTCGATCATGGCGGCGAGGCGCTCGGGCGGTTGAAAAGGATCCAGCGGGACGAACGCGGCGCCCGCCTTCAGCGCCGCCAGGATGCCCACCAGCATCTCGGGAGATCGATCCACGCACAGGCCGACCCGGGATTCTTCGCCGATTCCCATCTCGAGCAGACTCGCAGCGAGGCCGCCGGATCGGGAATCGATCTCGCCGTAGGTAACACGTCTATCTCCCAGGACCGCGGCGATGCGCTCCGGTGCCGCGGCCGCCTGTCGCGAGAACCGCTCATGAATCAGCGGTCCGGAAGGAGCCAGGTCCTTCCTGCCGCTCCACGCATCGAGGATCTCCCGCTCCTCTTCCGGAGTCATTAGAGGCAGCCGGGAGACGCGCGCATCGGGATCGGCGACGATCGCCTGCAGGAGGATCCCGTAGTGCTCCACCAGACGCCGGATGGTCTCCTCCTCGAAGCGATCGGCGTCGAATTCGATGGTCCCCGCCAGTCCTCCCTCCGCCTCCTTGAGATCGAAGGTCAGATCAAACTTGGCCACCGGCAGGTCGATCTCCAGCTCTTCCACTTCCAGCCCCGCGAGGCGCAGGTCCACGCCGCCGGCGTTCTGCAGGACGAAAAGCAGCTGGAACATCGGCGTCGTGCTCGACTCGCGCTCCGGCCGCAGCGCCTCGACGATCCGCTCGACCGGGACCTCCTGATGGGCGAAGGCCTCCAAGGTCGTGGCCCGGACCCTGTCCAGCAGCTCGCGAAACGTCGGATCTCCCGACAGGTCGGCGCGCAGCACCAGCGTGTTGACGAAGAAGCCGATCAGGTTCTGCAGCTCGACCCGGCTTCTCCCCGCGACCGGCGAGCCGATCAGGAAATCCTCCTGGCCGGTCTTCCGGGAGATCAGGATCTCGAAGGCGGCGAGCAGGGTCATGTAGAGAGTGGCCCCCTGGCTGCGTCCGAGGGACTTCAGCGATTCACTCAGATGGGCGGAGAGCTGCAACCTGTGGTTCCCGCCGCGGCGCGACACCGGTGAGACGCTCAGGGAGGGAAGATCGAGCCTCTGCGGCGCGCCCGTGAGCCGGCGCTTCCAGTAGGACAGCCCGTCTTCGCGCTCGCTTTCGAGCCGGCGATCGCTCAGCCAGGCGGCATAGTCGACGTACTGGACCGGGAGGTCCTCGAGGACCGGGTCCCTTCCCGAAACATGCGCGTCGTAAAGCGTCGAGAGATCGCGCAGCAGGACGCCGATCGACCAGCCGTCGGTGATCAGGTGGTGCATGACGACGACCAGAGCATGCTCGGTGGAAGAGATCTCCACCAGCGCAGAGCGCATCAGGGGCCCCTCGGCCAGGTCCCACGGGACACGGAGAAGCTCGTGCGCCGCACGCGTCGCCTCCTCGATGACGCTGCCGCCCGGCGCCAGGACACGGCGCAGATCGACAGGCGATGACTCCCGGACGATCTGCCGCGGCTCGCCGTTTTCGTTCACGAAGATCGTGCGCAGCGACTCATGCCGCGCAACGACGCCGGCGAGCGAGCTCTCCAGCGCCGCGACGCTCAGCGCGCCCCGGAGGCGGACCGCGCCGCACAGCGTGTAGCCGTGCGAAGCAGGATCCATCTCGTGGAGGAACCAGAGACGCCTCTGGGCAGGGGAGAGCGGAGCCGTCCTCTCCTCTTGTCGCGGCATCGTGGTGACGCCGGAGGCGGCGACTCCTTCCTCGTCCAGCAGCGCGTCGAGCAGCTCCAGCTCGGAGCCCTGACCGAGCTCGAGGCCCGTCCCGCCACCCGTCCCATGGTCCCGGATCACGGCGTCCTCACCTGATCCGCCCTGCCGGCGAGCATCTCTCGCGCCGCCGCCGGAGTCATCGCCCGCATTCGCGCGAGGGCCCGCGCGGCGCGCTCCACGTGCCCATCGGCCGGCTGGTGCGCGATCAAGGCGCGCGCGACACCCGCCACGGTGGCGGTCTCGTAGAAGGCGGTCATCGGCAGCTCGACCCGGAAGGCGCGGCGCAGTGCCGCCAGCAGGCGCACGGCATGCAGGGAATGGCCGCCGAGCTCGAAGAAGTCGTCGTCGGGACCGATCCCTTCCACCCGCAGCGCCCGGCGCCAGAGATCGGCCACGGCCTCCTCCACTGGCGTGAGCGGGCGGGCCGGCCGGACCTTGGGGATCGCCGCCGAGGGAGCCGGGAGCCCTCGGCGGTCCACTTTGCCGTTGGCATTCACCGGCAAGGCCTCGAGGACCACGAACCGCGAGGGGATCATGTAAGCGGGAAGACTCCCGGCGAGGGCGCGACGCAGCGCGGCGAGGTCCCCTGCCTTCGGGTCGGTCCAGACCAGGTAGCCCACCAGTCCGGTCGCCTCGCCGTCCGGGCGCGCCGTGACGGCCGCCTCGCGGACGCCGGGCATCCGGGCGAGTGCCTTCTCCACCTCTCCCATCTCGACACGGAAACCGCGCACTTTCACCTGTCCATCGCGGCGTCCGAGGAACTCGAGCCTGCCGTCCTGCCTCCAGCGGACGATGTCGCCCGTCCGATACAGCCGCAGGCCCGACCTTTCGAAGGGATCGGGCACGAAGCGCTCGGCGGTCAGGTCTGCTCTGCGCGAGTAGCCGCGCGCCACGCCGTCGCCGCCGATGAAGAGCTCCCCCGGCGATCCGATGGGGACGGGCGCCATCCGCTCGTCCAGCACGTAGACACGCGCATTCGCGGCGGGACGGCCGATCGGCACCCGATCGCCGACGAGGTCCGCCTCGCCGAGCACCTCGCAGCAGGCGAGGGTCGCCGTCTCCGTCGGGCCGTAGGCGTTCACCACGCGGCGGCATCCCGCGGCGAGGAGGCGCCGGAGCCGGGACGGGTCCATCACGTCGCCGCCGACGATCACCTGGGGAATCGCGGCCAGCGAAGCCATCTCCTCGTCGACCACCAGATGGAAGAGACCGGTGGGGAATTCCGCGATGGTGACGGCATGATCCCGCAGGAGCCGGGCGATCTCGGACGCGGAGACCATTCCGGGGGGTGGGATGACGAGCCGACCGCCGTGCAGCAGGGCGGCCCAGATCTCCAGAGTCGAGGCGTCGAAGGCGACCGGTGCGATCTGCAGCACCGTCTGCTCGGGGCCGAAGCGCGCGTACTCCGTCCCGAGGACGAGGCGGAGGATGTTGCGATGAGTGACCTCGACCCCCTTCGGCTCTCCCGTCGATCCCGACGTGAACATGATGTAGGCGAGGCTGTCGGGGCCGGACGCCGGAAAAGGCGCGGGTTCCGGGGCGCCGGTGTGAAGGTCCGCGCAGGAGACCACGCCTCGCGCCCCTTCTGCCAGGGGGATGCGGCCGTCGCTCACAAGGAGGCTCGTCCCGGCCTGCTCGAGCAATCGCCGTGTGCGCTCGGGCGGCGATTCGGGATCGACCGGAACGTAGGCGCCTCCGGCGCGCAGCACACCCAGCATCGCCACGAACAGCTCGGGCGAGCGCTCCATTGCCAGCGCTACGCGCGAGTCGGGGCCGATGCCGCGTGCCCGCAGCGCACCGGCGATGGCGAGAGAGCGACGGCCCAGCTCGCCGTAGGTCATGGCCCCCCCTTTGAAGGAGAGGGCGACCTCATCCTCCCGGTTCCGGGCGGCGCGCTCGAAGACCTCGGGGATCCCCGCCTCCCGCGGGTAGGGACGGCGCGTTTCGTTCCACTCCACCACGACGCGGCGCCTCTCCGCCTCCGGCAAGACCGAAATCTCGCCGAGAGGCGCATCCGGGTGTGACAGCAGATCCTCCATGGCGGTGGTGAGCCGCCGCAGAATGGCACGGGCTGACGGCTCGTCGTACCGGGAGATCCGGTAGACGGCACGGAACCGCAGCCCCCCCGAGTGCTCCGCAACAATGGTCAGGGGGTAGTTGGTCTCCTCGTGCAGGTGCACCGAGGCGACCTCGAAGTGCTTCCGGCGCCCGAGGGCGGCGAGATCGACCGGATAGTTCTCGAAGACGAGGACGCTGTCGAACAGCGGTGCGCCCGGCGAAATCGGAGCGCAGCGTTGGACGAGAGCGAGGGGCGCATACTCGAACTGCCTCAGCTCGGCCCCGGTTTTCTGCAGCGACCTCATCCAGTCCAGGGCACGGGTTCGAGGGTCGATGCTTGCGCGGACCGGCAGCGTGTTGATGCACAGCCCGACGAGCGATTGAATCCCCGCAACCGATGGAGGCCGGCCGGAAGAGGTTGCCCCGAAGAGGACGTCCCGCTCGCCGGAGGAGGCGGAGAGGACGAGGGCCCAGGCCGCCTGGATCAGGGTGCCCGTCGTCAGGCCGAGGCATGCCGAGCGACGGGCGGCGTCGGGAGGCCCGTCTTCGTCGACGACCCGGCTCTCCTCGCCGGCGGCTCGGGTCCCCCCGGGATCGGGAAGCGGCGTGGGGGAGACGAATCTTTCCAAACAGCCGCGGAAGTAGCGCTCCGCATCGCCGACGTCGCCCGCCGCCAGCCATTCCGCGTAGTGGCGAAGCGCCGAGCTCCTTGACGGCGGCGGGGCGCTGCCCGAGACGAGCGATTCGTAAAGATCGAACACCGTCTGAAGCGTCAGGGGGAGCGACCAGCCGTCCAGGAGGATGTGGTGATGGGTGAAGGCGCAGACCAGCCGATCGGGCCGGGTTCGGATCAGATCGATCCGCGCCAGAGGGGGACGATGGAGATCAAAACCGGAAGCCCGCGCTTCCGCCAGGATTGCCTCGAGATTCTCCTCCGGCTCGGAGCGCAGGCGAACCGGAAGGGCGACCTCACGGCGGATCCACTGGACCGGCCGCTCCCGACCTTCCCATTCGAAGCCGGCGCGCAGCGCGGAGTGCCGATCGAAGGCCAGCTGCCAGGCCCGTCCCAGGATTTCCGGGTCTACCTCGCCCGTGAGCTCCAGCGCGATCTGCGAGACGTAAGGGTCTTTTCCCGGCTCCCGCAGGTGGTGGAAGAGCATCCCTTCCTGCATCGGGGTCAGGGGCAGCATCTCCTCGATCTCGCCGCGCGGTGCGAGCTGCGCCGCGAAACCCGACAGCGCTCGGCGGAAATCATCAGTCAGGCGCTGCGCCGTGATCTCGTCGATCTGCGTGCGCGAGGTGGCCCACCGGACCGAGAGCCGTCCGCCGACCACGCTCGCATCGATCTCCAGCGCATGGGTGCGCCGTGCGCGCGGGGAACGCTGCGGTGAGGAGGGCTCACGCAGCGAGCCGAAGAGGGAGTCCTCTCCCAGCAGAGTGTCGAAGCGGCCCAGGTAGTTGAAGCTGATCGGCGGCGTGGGAATGCGCCCGAGTGCTTCGCGCATCTCGGGCCGTGGGGAATGGCGGCGCAAGGCTTCGAAGCCATCGCCGGAAGCGCGTCCTGCGGCGCCGCGCACGACCTGGAGAGTGGCGGCGAAGTCGAGCGCATCGATGCGGTCGATCAGAACCGGCCGGATCTGGGTGAACCAGCCCACGGTGCGGGAGATATCGAGATCCGGAAGGAGATCACGACCGTGGCCTTCCAGCTCGACCCAGAGCGATCGCGTGCCGGTCCAGGAGGCGCAGGCGGCGGCCACAGCGGCGAGCAGGACATTCTCCATTCCCTCGCCGGCGGCGAGCGCGGCGCGCTGCAGCGCTTCGAATTCCTGCGGCTCGAGCTCGACCTCGTGGTAGGAGGTGGTCTCCTCGACCGCCACGGCGGAGCCCCGCAGAGGCAGGGGCACCGGGTCGAAGCTCACGGTCCGAAGCCATGGTTCGGCCTGGTCGTCGAGGCGTCCCGAATGCACCGTCTCGAGGAGCGCCCGGGCCCATGCGGCGGCAGTCTCCGTTCTGGGGGGAAGCTCGATGGGCCCGCCGCGCCGGATCTGCCGGTAGACACGCTCGAAGTCCTCGGCCAGCAGGCGCAATGAAACGCCGTCCAGGACGAGGTGATGGCCGACGAGGACCAGCGTCGTCTTGCACCGGGCGGCGTCCGCAACAATCCCGAAGGCGATGACGGGGGAGCGCGACAGGTCGAGGCTTTCCGACAAAAGGCGAGCGCAACGTGTCACGGCGGCCTCGCGGTCCTCGCCCGGGCCGATCTCCACCCATGGCACCTCGGCTTCTTCCGCGTCGGGAGCGGCGATCACCTGGCGCCAGCCGGACGGGCCGCGCTCGAAGCGCGCCCGCAGGAGGTCGTGATGCTCCAGCAGCGCGGCGGCGGCGCGCCGCGCCGCATCGGGATCGAGGCTCTCACGAGTTTCGAGCGCGACCGCCATGTTCCAGTGGCTCGCTGCGTCGAAATCCTGCTCGAAGAACCATTCCTGCATCGGCAGCAAGGGGGCTTCGCCGATGAAGGCGGTGCGCGAGACGTCGGTTTTCTGCAGCTG
>DASTZC010000007.1 GCA_035764505.1 Candidatus Polarisedimenticolia bacterium | reverse complement strand
TTGGTTGTTTCAGGCTATGGGGGATTGCGCGGCGGCGATGGGGGATGAGCTGGAGTCCAAGAAGCATCTCCTGAATGCCCGGACAACGCTGCTGGAGCTGTCCTACAACATCAGTGATCCGGAGATGCGGCAGCATTACCTTAATCGTCCGGACAGCAGGGCGCTCCTGGCTCGCACAGAGGATCTCGAGGATCTTGCCTATGAAGGCTTCCCCCAGGCCCCAGTCTCACCCCAGGCAACTCGAGCTTTGGAAAGCATCGCGAGAATCAACGAGCAGATGCACCGGCGCGACTCCCTCAAGTCGACGTTGGAACTGATCCTCGACGAGGCAATTCAGCTTAGCGGAGCCGAGCGCGGCATCGTGTTCCTGTTCGACCATTCAGGCCGCGAGGAGCTTAAGGTTTCACGCAATATCGGGCGGATGTCCCTTGCCGATGCGCGGAAGTACACGCGCACGGCGCTCCAGAGAATCCGACACGGCGAGATCGTCTTCGCATCAGATACCCTGGTTGACCCTCAACTAAGCGCCGCGGAAAGTATCACTCAGCTACGAATTCGCTCGGTCGCATGCGTACCGCTTCGATCCCGGGGCAGCATCATCGGCGCCCTTTATCTCGACAGTCGCCGCCCGCGGCTGGCAGCCAGCGAAGACCTCCTGAAATCTCTCGAGATATTCGCCCAGCAAGCTTCCTCCGCGCTCGAGCGGGCAATCCGCTATTTCCATCTGGCGGAGGAAAACAAGAGACTTCGAGAAACGGCGCAGCTGGGAGTCCCGACGCTGATCGGCCAAGGGACCTATTTCACCAACCTCAAGAAACTAATTGTCGCGGCAAGCGAGAGCGATCTTCCGGTTCTGATACTTGGAGAAAGCGGCACCGGAAAGGAGCTGGTGGCCCGGGCAGTTCATTATTCCGGTAAGCGCAAAACCGAGCCTTTTCTTTCGGTGGACTGTGGCGCGCTTCCCGAGAACCTGATCGAGAGCGAGCTCTTCGGATACTGCCGCGGTGCCTTCACGGGCGCCGAGCGCGACAAGGAAGGGCTCTTCGTGGCAGCCCAGGGCGGCACTCTCTTCCTGGACGAGATTGGCAACACGACGCTTCAGCTGCAGGCCAAACTCCTCCGGGCGATCCAGGAGCGCGAAATCAGACCGCTGGGCGCAACGCAGCCTATCTCCTTCCAGGCGCGCATCGTTACGGCCACCAATCGTGACCTGCGCCGGGATGCCCGCGATGGCCGCTTCCGTCAGGATCTCCTCTTTCGGCTCAACGGCATCGCGATCGAGCTGCCCGTGCTTCGGGACCGCAAGGCGGAAATCCCGCTCCTCATCAATCACTTCCTCAAGAAGACACGCGAGCGCTACGGACATCGCATTCATCGAATCTCCGATCAGGCGATGACCGCTTTGGCGCGTTTCGACTGGCCAGGAAACATCCGCGAGTTGGAAAACTGCATCGAGCGAGCCGTGGCCCTGGCCAAGGAGGAGACCATCCAACTGGCAGACCTGCCCGATTCGGTTCGTTCCGCCTCCCTGGCGGGATGGTCCGACAAGCGCGGCGAGCACCGGCTCATCGAAGAGGCGCTTCTGCGCTTCGCCGGCGACAAGAGTCGTGCGGCCGACTACATCGGCTGGAACCGTCAGAAGCTCTACAGAAAGATGGAGCACTACAACATCCCGATGGATTTTGGACGGCGTAATACTGCATAACACGACCGCCGACACTGGCCGTCAATCCCCTCCTAACGACCCCCTACCACCGCAACGCACCGCCCCGGGCAACCGTCACAACTTCCATAGTTGCAGATAGTTAGTCGCGCGTCCAGCCCGATGAGGCGGTTGCGAATCCTCCTGGTATTCAGCTTGCAGACAGGCAACGCCAAAGGGAGGTGAATCGAGGTGCAGCAAGATTCGATGCGGGGCGGCGCATTCGCCAGAATCCGGGCGGCCGAGTTGGCTAAGAAGCTGAAGGAACGTCCCAACCCCTCCGTCTCGGCCCTGTCGGTGCCGGAGATGGAGGAGCTCTTGAGTCTCCTCGCTACTCTGGCCGGGGGCCCGACACATGACGTATCGGCTCTACCCGCAAGCTCCGAAGGCCGCACAGAAGTACCGCTGGGTGGAGTCGAATCGCCGAGCATGGAGCGAATCGACCGATTGATTGGAAAGGCAGCCTCGTGCGAGCTGCCGGTACTGATCGTCGGGGAAAGCGGAACCGGCAAGGAAATTGTGGCCCGTGAGATCCATCGTCGTGGCTTTCGGGCATCCAAACCGTTCTTCTCGGAGAACTGCGCGGCACTGACGGAAACGCTGCTGGAAAGCGAGCTTTTCGGGCACGTGCGCGGCTCCTTCACCGGTGCGGAAAGAGATCGCAAAGGAATTCTCGAGCTGGCTCACCACGGCACCCTGTTCCTCGACGAGCTGGGTGACATGTCGCTCGCCATGCAGTCGAAGCTGCTGCGGGTGCTCCAGGAGGGGGAGGTCCGTCCCGTGGGATCCCGCACCACCACCCGAATCGACGTTCGCTTCATCTCGGCGACCAATCGTGACTTGCAGCGTCTGGTCGAGCAGGGGCTTTTCAGGCTCGATCTTTTCTATCGAATCAATGTGATCACGATCGCCCTGCCGCCGTTGCGGGACCGTCGCGAAGACATCCCGCACCTCGTCGAACATTTCATCCATCGGTACATACGCAGGACCGGGTGTACGCGGCGCCATTTCAACGAGCGTGCCCTGGATCTCCTCTGTGCCTATGAATGGCCGGGCAACATCCGCGAGCTGGAAAACACGGTGTACCGCTGCCTGGTCCTCAGCGAAGAGGCACACATCGAGCCCGGGGATCTCCCGGATCGGATTCGTCGTCTCGAGGGGTTCTTCGAAGGGCGGTCGCGAGTTTATCAGCCCAAGACGGGCGAGCAGATCCTCATCGAACGAGCGCTGCGGGATAGCCTGGGTGATAAAGCCAAGGCAGCTCGATACATTGGCTGGTCCAGGCCGAAGCTCTATCGCAAGATTCGCGAGTACGGGATCTCTTTCGACTGCGGCAAGCCGGCCGAGTCGACTCCGGGTCCGGACGAAGTCTGATCTATTTCCGCGCGCGAGAGGAGGCGGCGGGAAAGGTCTTCGACATGTGAGACACGCTCGGCGCGCTTTCGCCACGTGCGGGCCTCCCGGATCTCATGAACCCTGCCTGAAGCGTCCAGCAATGGAACAGGACCAGGCAGAAGGGCAGGCTGAGGAAGAAGGTGAAAACCCCGATGCGGTCGATCAGGAGCACCAGGATTACTGCCAGGGTGCCGCCCGCCAGGAAGGAAGCCACCGTCCAGCGGTACTTCTCCATCCATGTCTGGACGATGGGGCGGTCCAGCTCCAGGGCCGAGGCAATGCCTACCAGCCCGGTGTTCACGAGATAAAACCCGCAAATCGCCGCGAGCATCGCCCGCAAGGACACCTCGTCCGTAATCGTGGCAGAACTGCCGCCGGCCGCGAGGAACAGGCGGGCTGCGATGAATCCCGACAGGAGATGGTTGCTGACGTTGAACAAGCGCTTGTGGAACAGCATCTCCTCGCGTCCCAGGTAGCTCGTGGTCGTAGCGAGGGCGGTGATGACCGCGGCCCCCGGTCCCAGGTAGACGGCGGAGGCCAGGATGAAGGCGAAGGCTGTGGAGAGCTTGCAGTTTCCTCCCAGGTCGACCAGGAAGGGGGCGGCTGCGGCGCCATAGATCGAAAAGAGGAGTAACTGGATGGAGAGATGGAAGCCGCCCGCGAGGATCCCCATCGCTCCCGCGGTCAGGCCGAGAAGGTAGACCGCCGCCAGGAAGCGATCCAACCCAGGCTTGCCGCTGAACAGCGCCTTGAATCTCATGAGTTCACCTGCTCTCCGGCCTCACTCCTCTACGGCACCATCGGATCGTTGTCCCCGAAGACGACGCCGTCGTGTGAATCGACGCTGAAGCCACGCAAAGTCCCGCCGCCGCCCCAGACCGCGCCGTAGGAACCCACCTCGTCGGTGTTGCGCAGAGGGTCGCCTCCCCAGATCGAAATCTCGTCCCAGCTCAACGGATTTCCCCAGAGCAGGTTGGTGCTCTCCACGACGATGCCGGTGGAGGTGAGGTAGGCGCGCGGCGATAGAGAAGGCAGCAGCGCAATGCCGCGCTCCTGCAGGGCGGCATAAAGGTTCGCGAAGCCGGCGCCCACCTGGAAGATGTTGTAGCTCAGCCGCTTTTCGGCCGAGCGCATCAGGCGCGCCTTCACGGTGTCGGGGCTGAGGCTGTTATCGGCGTCGATCAGGATGGCGGCCATTCCGGAGACCACCGCGGCCGACATGCTGGTGCCGCTCAGCTCGAAGTAAGGCGAGTCCTGGTTCGCCTTGTTCGGATCGTTGTTGAAGACGCCGTATTTCTTCCGCAGCCCCGGATAGGTCGAATCGAGCGCCGACGCCGGGGAGCGCAGCGAAATCGTGCGGTTCCCGGGAGCCACCAGGTCCGGCTTGACGAAATGGTCGATTGCCGTGGGCCCGAGGGAGGAATAGGTCGCCAGGATGTCATCGCCGCGGTAGGACGTCAGATAGTTGTTGGATGCCCCCACCGTGATGACGTAGGGGTCGTTCCCCGGGCTGCCGATGGTTCCGTAGCCCAGCGATCCATTGTTGCCGGCCGAAACGACGACGACGATGCCGGCCTTCCAGGCCTTCTCGACCGCCTGACAGAGAGGATCGGTCAGGTACGACTCTTCGACCGCATGGCCCAAAGACAGGTTCATGACGCGGATTTTCTGGCCGGCGCGGTTGGCGATCACCCAGTCGATGCCGGCCAGGACATCGCTGACGTAGCCCGTGCCGTCGCGGCCCAGGACGCGCACCGAAATGAGCTTGGAATCGGGCGCGACGCCGTAGAAACGCCGGAACGACTTGGCGTCGCTGCTATCGTGGGCGTTGCCGGCGATGATCCCGGCGACATGGGTGCCGTGGCCGTAGTAGTCGACATAATCCTTCTCGGTGGCGGCGAAGTCGACCTCCTTCGTGAGCCGGCTGCCGAGATCGGGATGCTTGTATATGCCGGTGTCGAGGACCGCGATGACCACGTCGTGGCCGTTGAGCCCCAGGTTTTTCTTGGCGATGTCGGCCCCGAGGGTTACGTAGTTCAGGTCGTTCAGGACCTGGACCGGATGGTCGACGGAGACGTGGCGGACATTGGGAAGCCCCGCCAGCTGGCGGATGGCCCGCGCGGGCAGTGAGACGGCGTAGCTGTCCAGCTGCGCATACTGCCGGGTGACCTTCCCTCCCATCTGCAGGAGAGTCGCCACATCGAGACTGGTGGATTGCCCGGTCGTGACAATCATCTTCACGGGAGCGCCCGGATTGCCGCGCAACAGCATGTCGGCGGCGCGCGGGCTCAGCTTGGCAGCGACGGCGGGTTCGAGACTCGGCCCGGCGTACGAAGTCGACAGACCAAGATCGCCGACACCGGATGCAGCCGTGAGGAGGACCAGCACGGCCATCCCCATCAGGATTTTTTGCATGGGACGCGCTCGCTTCATCTGGGTCTCCTCCGCCCCTGCGCCTTCACTACACGCATAGGGCGCTGTCGCTCCGGGGGTAGCGACTGCAATCGCAATGCCTTGGACGATTTGAAGCAGGAGGGATGGGATCAATCGCGATGGCAGAAAACGACTTACGCCTATGCGATTACATCCGAAGTGCTGGATGTCAATCTATCGGCGTTGTCCAGATGCCGAACGTCACTTCGACAATTAATCGGCAGAATGCCCGCAAGTGACGCAAGCAGTCGCTCTTCCGGACGGGTTGTGAGATGGACAGGCGATGTCGGGGATCCGCGCAGCGCGGACCTTCAGTCAGGTGGGCCAGATATCGCGGTTCGCGATCTCCAGCACGTTGCCGTCGGGATCGTGGAAGTAGAACGAGGTGGCGGCGTCCCACTGCACTTCCTGGATGATTGGAACCCCCTGCTCCGGCAGGTACGCCTTCCAGCGCTCGTACTCGTCGGGAGGAACGACGAAGCAGGTGTGCGAGGGACCGGTCGCGCCGTGGGCAGGAAGCTTGCCGCCCTTGAGGGTCTCGGGAGCGTAGAAGAGAAGGAAGACGCTCTGGCCCGCACGGTAGAAGAGGCTACGGCCGGGCTCGCCCGCCATGTAGCGCATTCCCATGATGTCCGAATAGAAG
>DASTZC010000006.1 GCA_035764505.1 Candidatus Polarisedimenticolia bacterium | reverse complement strand
CCCGTGTTCTCCTTCTCCCAATCGGCGCCGATGCGGAGCTCGCGCTCGGTCAGCGTCACCCGCGCCTCGGGCGCACCGCGACGGTTGCGCGCGACGCCGACGAGCACGACGGCGTTGGTGAGGACGAGGAGGGCGATCGCGATCCACAGTCCGCGGCGTCTCATGTGGCGTGCCGCATGCTGAGCCCGCGCAGCCGCTTCAACAGGAGGAGGAGTCCCACGGCGATGCTTCCCAGGATGAAGAAGAACAGGTACTTCGGCATCCAGTCCCACCACCAGTCGAAGAATTTCGTGTAGAGGTAGATGACACAGAAGGTGCACGATAGATTGGTGACCTCGCGCAGCCGCCCGCGGATCCCGAGCCAGATGCCGATTCCCGCCACCACGAACCCCGCGATCTGGTAGATCGCCTCGATGTGCCTGTTCTCGATCCGCAAGTAGCTCGAGGTGCCCCAGTTCGCGAGAACGAGGATCGGCAGGAAGACGCCGAGCAGGCCGAAGATCCGATAGATCGGCGGAAAGTCGCGGTACGCGCGGTGCGGCACGAGCGGAATCAGGAGAAACACGATCGCGGCCGGGAAGAAGTTCTCGGGACGCTCGCCGAACGACAGCCAGTAACAGCCGCTCCAGGTCCCCGTGGTGGCCGACAGCCACCCGGCCAGGCTGAGGATCCCAGCGGCGAGCAGGATGCGCAGGCCGAAGGTGTAGGCAAGGACGAAGGCGAGGGCCGCCCACGGCAGGAACGCGTTCGGCGACGGCACGATGTTGAACACGGTGCCGAGCACGACGAGATTGAGGACGAAGCAGCCGAAGGCGATGAGCCCGACGATGGCGGCGAAGTACATCGTCTTCTCGCGCCGCGCCGCGAATTCCGTGAGCAGCGCCGCCAGGACGGGCGCGCCGGCGACCAGCGCCACCTGCGTCCCGGTCCCGAGCAGTCCCCAGAAGCGATAGAAGAAGAGATAGACCGACGCGCACAGGGCGAGGGCGCCGAGGAAGGACGCGATCCGCATCCCCCAGGACATCTGCTTCTGCTCTTCGGTGGTATCGATATCGAAGGAGCGCGCGAAGGTCCGCAGGGTCTCGGCATGATGCCGCTCGACCCGCTCTCTCTGATCCTGGGGGAGGACGAGGATTCCTTCGCTCTCGAGGGCCCGAAGCTCCTCGCGGAAGGCTCGGATGCGGTCGGCGCGCTTCTGGGCGTCAGCCTGACTCATACGCCGGCGAATATTGCACCTTGAGCATGGGGTGTCAACCGGAAGCGGGTGTCAGGAATCTCGCCCTGGGGAATCGGCCGATTCACGAGCATGCAAAGCATTCGGCTGCGGAACACGAATCCCCGAGGCGGCGCCCGCCAGTCTCTTTCAGGTCATGGCCTGGCGTGAAGACGTTGAAGTAGATCTATCGCGGCGGGCGGGAGTCGCTTCCGGGCCGGCGGCCGGGGCTGTTCCCACCGCTGCTCGACGTTCCGGCACCCTGGTTCGACGACCTGGAGTCGTGGGGCACGGTCACGGTGGCTTCGGAGCGTGCGCTGAGGCCGGAGGAGTCGGTGGCTATGTAGATGATGCGGTACTGGCGGGCGGTACCGGGGCCGGGCCGGGTGGCGCGGAGGTAGAAAGCATAGTCCTCGGTGCCCAGCTCGGCGCCGTCGATATCACCACCGCCACGGGCCACGGCTTGCCGTCCCGAGGGAACGGTCGTGAGGATCGCCTCCAAGGCAACCGACACGTTGCTGCAGGCGTCGAAGGCGGTGACTTCGGTGTTGACCGGCACCATCTTCCCATTGGGCGGCCAGATAATCTCCGGAGACACGGTCACGCCGATCGCCGGCGGCGCCGTGTCGCTGATCGTCACCAGGATGGTGTCGGTGGCGGCGAGGCCCGATTGGTCGGTGACGCGCAAGGTAATGGTGTGGGGGCCGAGAGGCAGGTCGGCCTGAAGCTGCACTCCGCTGCCAAGGAGCACCTGGGAAGGTCCGCCGAAGCCTTCGAACCATTCATACGAGACGAGATCGTCGGTTGTCCCGGGTGTCGAGTCGGGATCGGATGAAGCCGAGGCATCGAGGAGTGCGGTCCCCCGCCCGGATACGCACTCGGCGGTCGCGTCGGGGCCGGCGCGGGCAACGGGCGGCCGGTTGGGCGTGACACCCGGAATCCCCCGGCTCAGCAAGGCGACGATGGCCCCCGAGTTCACCGACACGAAATCGGGCCAGCCGTCCCCATTCTGGTCCCCTGGGAAGATCGCGATCGGAGAGAAGCCGCTCACGAAGCGGCCCGCCGGCTCGAATTTCCTGTCCGCCATGAAATGGAGGAAGGCCGCGGAGCCGGGCGCCGCGGCCACCAGGTCCTTCCTGCGGTCCTGATCCATGTCGGCGATGGAAAGACTTCGCGCTTCGAAGCCGATGAAACTTTGCACCGGATCCTCGAGCGTCCCGTCACCGCGGCCCCACAAGAAAAAGGCCTCGAAAGGTTCCGTCAAGACCGCGTCAGGATTGCCATCCCCGTCGATGTCTTCGGCCAGCAACGACAGGTTGGGGCCGCGACTGCATCCGAAGGGAAGCGGTGGAGGCTCGAACGTCCCGTCACCGTGGCCGAGCATGATGTACACAAACGGGTCGCAGTTTGCCGTGGCGAGGTCCGCCACCCCGTCCCGATTGAAATCCGCGGAAACCAGGAAGGCCGGTGCGGCTCTAAAGGACTGCGACAAATCGAAAGTACCGTCGCCTCGCCCCAGCAGAATGAGGATCTCACTTGCCACCTGGAAGGCCGCCGCGCCGGCCCCCACGGCCACATCGTCCTTTCCGTCACCATTGAAATCGCGCGCCAGGAGCACAAGCGGGATCCGGAGCTGCCCAAGGAAGGTCTTGATCTCCGGTCCCAGAGCTCCGTTGACCGAGCCGAGCCGTACGGCAATCTCGTATTGACTGGTCGCTGTGAGCACGTCCTGATTTCCATCGTTGTCGAAATCGGCGACCGTCACACCATGGGGCCCGCTCCCCCTGCTGTAAGAAGCCGGAGGCGCGTAACGTCCTCCTCCCATACCGAGGAAGACCGACACCTGGTTGGTCCCCTGGCCCGAGAACTGCGATGAACTCGTCACGATATCCTGGATGCCGTCGCGATTGAAATCTGTGATGGCGGCGGAATCGGCTGAAGCCGGCGTCCGCACGGTCGGGCCGAAGGTCCCGTCGCCGCGCCCTTCCAGGAATGCGGCCCCGTTGCGAATGGCGAACAGGTCCATCTTTGCATCCCCGTTGAAGTCGCCGGGGACGACGATGTAGGTCTCGACACCCTGCTCGGCCTTCAACGCTGTGTCGAACCGCCCATTCCCCTGCCCCAGAAGAACCTTCACGGGACCTTGGCCGCTGGGCGGGGCCGTTGCCAGATCGAGCTTGGCGTCGGCGTTGAAATCGGCAATCGCCAGGTCGCCTCCGCCGTCGATCAGTGATTCATCGGGAGGGTTGAACGTGCCATCCCCCCGCCCGATGAAAATAGAGAGGTGCCCGCTCGCGTCGGAGGCCACCAGGTCCAATCGGTTGTCGCGGTTCAGATCCGCGGTCTCGACGTCCATGACGCCGGAGCGCGTGGAAGGGCCTCCCGTTGCCGGGAAATTCCCCGTCCCGTCCCCGAGCAGGATGGAGACGCGGCCGAACTGGGATTGCGGGTAGTCTTCCTGCCGGGTGCCGATGACCAGGTCGGCCTGGCCGTCGCGATTGAAGTCTCCCGTGGTCATGGAGGTGGCCACGTAGAGAAAACTGAACAAGGAGTAGACGGGGGCAGGAGCGAAGGTTCCGTCGCCGTTGCCGAAGAACCTGGCGATCGTTCCCCACATTCCGAGGACGACTACATCCTGCTTGTGGTCGTTGTTCAGATCGGTGACCACAAGATCGGTGGAATCCGCCGGTAAGGGAAGGTAGTCGCTGAGCGTTTGGAAAGTCCCATCTCCATTACCACGCAAAACCGTGAGCACGGGAAATTCACCGCCGCCCGCACAGACGAGGTCGGCAATTCCGTCGCCGTTGAAATCCCCCGTGGCCACTCCCGTGACGTATGAGGGTACCGTCGTGCGGACGGCCTGGAATTCTCCCCCTCCGCGCGACAGCAGGACGACGATTTCGGAGAACCCGCTCACGGCCGCGAAGTCGAGCTTGCCGTCCCGATTGAAATCCACCGTGGCCGTACTCCCTCCGAGCACTGTCCCGGGCGGTCCGAAAATAAGCGGCGCCGTCGGTCCCTGGATGACGGGATTCGGGAACAACGTAGCGGCAAGGGAGGGGGCGATCCCGGCGATGAGGAACAGAGCGGCCGTCGCAAGCACACGCAGCGCGCAAGACCCGGGAACCCGGAGCCCGGCCATCGAAGCTCTCCTACGAGCGATGCGGAGGCAGGAGCATTGGCCCTTATTTACGACCAACGGATCGATGTGTCAAGGATTACTTAGGTCTTTGGCCGGGCGCGAGATAGTCCTGGCGGTTACTTACCGGCCGCGGAAAGGCTGGGCCAGTGGGTGATGGCGTGGAAGCCGATGGTGCTCAGGCTCGTGACAGGGACATTCAAGAGAAAGCGCTGGCCGTCGTGGGTCGCGTCCCCGAGAACCGATCCCAAGGACTCCGTTCGCTCCGGATAATTGAAGAGCTTGGCAGGCGTTCCGGGGCCGTCCTGCCAGGGTACTGCCATCAGGGCGCCTTCCGGTCCCTCATAAAACAGCTCCCGGCCGTCAGCGCGCCACTTTGGATTCCTGCCGCCCTCGGTGGATATCTGCCACTGCCCCTCCCCGCCGCTCAGCTTGCGGACATAGATCTCGAAGCGGCCCGACACGTTCGAGGTGAAAGCCATGCGCGTGCCGTCGGAGGAGACCTGCGCCATCAGCTCGGTGAAGGGGGTGCGCACCAGGGGCGTCGGCTCTCCACCTCCGACCGGCAGCATCATGATGTCCATGTCGGTCTTGGGATCCTGCTCCGAGAAGACCAGGCGCTGGCCGTCGGGCATCCAGCTGCCCATGGCCTTCGAGTTGACGCTGGCGTACAGAACTTGCGGCTCGCCGCTGCCTCCACCCACCGGGGCGACGCACAGGTCCATGATCCCCTTGGGCTGGCACTGGAACACGATTCGAGCGCCATCGGGGGACCATACCGGATTGGCGTAAGAGCCCGCCTGCTGCGAGAGGCGGACCGTGCGGCTCGATTCCAGCTCCCGCACCCAGATGTTGCTCTTCAATAAGTTCGCGTCCGATTGCATGTAGGCGACTTTGGTTCCATCGGGAGAGAGCTTCGGCGTCACGTAGTATCCGGGCGGGCCCAGGCTGCCGATCTGGCGGCCCTGGCGATCGTACCAGCGCATCTCCGTGGCGCGCCGCGATTCGGGGAGGAAGACGAGGGTGCCATCCCCGCCGGCCGCGAACGGCACGAAGTTCTTGGGCTCCATATAGCTCACCTTCTCCGGAACGATCGGCGCCGCCTCCCCCTCCAGCCGCAGGCTTTTCGCATCGAAGCGCCAGGCATAAAGAGTGGCGGCGCGGCCGTAGATCAGGTAGCCAGGCTCCACGTAGCGCGCGTTGGAGGCATCCTCGATCAGCAGGGAGGGCTTCGACCCGTCCAGCGAGGCGAGCATCAGGCGGCCGACCTCATCCCGTCCCCCGACGCGCGCCCGCGACAGATAGATAAAGTGCCGTCCATCGGGAAGGAACACCGGCCAGCGTTGCGTCGATTCCGTTTTCGGGTCGTAGGTGGTCACGGCCTTCGCCTCGCCGCCCCGGGAAGAGACGCGCAGGATGGAAGACTCGAGGTTGGGCGCGAAGAGGATCGTCCCGTCGGCGCCCCAATCCCCGCCGCGTCCGGTGGGCGCTTCGGCGAGGACCCGCGGCGAGCCGCCTCGCAGGTCGATGGTCTTGAGCTTCCCCTCGGCGAAAAAGGCGAGATTCCGGCCATCCGGAGACCAGAACGGATACGAAGCGCCGGCCGTCTCGCCGATGGCGCGGGCCTCCATCTCGGAGAGGCGGCGCAGCCAGAGCTGCCGGCGGCCGTCGGCGGCGGAAGCAACGAACGCCAGCGTTTTGCCATCAGGCGACAGGGCCAGGCCAAACAGGTCGAATGGCACCACGACATTCCCGGGCGGCGGCAGGAGCGTGGCGCGAAACGCGCCGGGGGCCATCGGCGCCGGCGCGGAGCGCCACAGGTAGCCCAGCGCCAGTCCCAAAACGGCCACTCCCAGCGCCGCGGCCAGTCCCCAGGCCAACGCCTCGCGCGTATTGCGACGGACGACGACCGGCGCCGCCGCCTCTGCCTGCGAGCCCGCCTCGGCAATCCATTGCAGCTCCGCCCCGACGTCGTGGGCGCTTTGCCACCGATCCGCCGGATCTTTCTCCAGACACCGCTTCACCACATGGTCCAGCGCCGCCGGGGCCACCGGGACCATCATCTTTATAGGAGGCGGCTGGGAGCTGACGATGGCGGCGATCAGGCTGGTCATCGAGCCCCCCTGGAAGGCCCGCTTCCCTGTGGCCATCTCGTACAGCACCGCGCCCAGCGAGAAGATGTCGGTGCGGGCGTCGGCCTCCGTCCCCTCCAATTGCTCGGGCGCCATGTACTGAAACGTCCCGATAATCGTCCCCTTGGCGGTAAGCGGCCGCTCCGATTGCATCGCCGTCGCCACCTGCGAGGAGCCCACTACCGCACTCACCGGCGGCGGCGCGCCGGCGGCGGTACGTGCCAGGCCGAAATCGAGCAGCTTGGCGCCCGTCCTGGTAAGCATTATGTTGCCTGGCTTCAAGTCGCGATGGATGATCCCCTGGCGGTGCGCCGCCTCCAGGGCCGACGCGATCTGGGCGCCGATCTTGAGGACCTCGTGAATTGGCATCGGCCCCTTCACGAGCCGATCGGCCAGCGATTCCCCCTCCAGCAGCTCCATGACGAGGTAGTCGACCTGGGCGCCACCCGGAGCTGTTTCCATAGGGGCGCGGCCGACGTCGTACAGAGTGCAGATGTGCGGGTGGTTGAGCGAGGAGATCGCCTTCGCCTCGCGCTCGAAGCGCTGGCGGAGCGTCTCGTCGCCCGCCAGGGTCGCCGGGATCGCCTTGATGGCGACGTCCCGGTTCAAACGCGTGTCGCGCGCCCGATGGACCTCTCCCATCCCACCGGCGCCCAGGGGCGCGATGATCTCGTAAGGTCCCAGCTTGGTTCCAGGAGGCCAGCTCATGACGTCGGAAACGATATAGCAGCGCGCCCGAGTCTCGCAAACTGGTAGTCACCGGCCGTGGCCGCAAAGCCCCAGAGTCACCTGGGGCGGCCCGGTCTCGGTGAAGACGGTGAAGTAAAAACCTATCGTGGTTTGGGTGGTGATGCCTGGTGACACAAGATCGGGGGGGAGTCAGAGCCTCGCGGCTCCGGCTCCCCCTGCGCACGCGTCGCAGTCAGCCATCCCGTGCCGGCACCGGCAACTGCAGTGCCGGGCACCATCAGGCTTCCCCGACCCTCTCCCGAACGAGGCAGCGATCGTTCAGTCAGGCTCACAGACGCCGAAGTGAGACTCCTGGCAGACACACGCGCTTACGAGCGGCGCGTTGCGATAGCCGGCCACCAATCCATGGTTGTCCGCGATCAATTCACACAGGCCGAGATGGGAATCGGGGACGGGCTTGATTGGCGGAAGATCAGGAGGTGGAATCACGCCCCCCGAAGATGCGGTGTTTCCGGTGACCAGCACGTCGGTGCGGCTCATCAGATTGATCTCGGCGCCGTGCTCGGCCACCAGGCCGCTCCGATTCAGGGAGACCATGGCCGGTGCATCGAAGATAGCATGGCAGCCAATCGCACGCACTCCATTGCCCCCGTTGCGGCTGATGAACATTCCTTTACCCCCTTCCAGGGAGCTGAAATCGATGCGCCCGACGTCGCACAGGATGCCGTGTCCGCCATTCGCATCCACGACGCTTTCCATCATGACCGCCTCGGTATTCTGAATCTGCACTCCTACCCCGAGGTTGGAGAAGATCCGGGTCGTGGAGATCTCGATCGGTGCGGTATGGGCGAAGGAGAGTCCCGCGCGGCGAAAGCCGGTCACGCTCAAGCCTGCCAAGGTCACCCGGGGCGCCCGATACACGGCAATCCCGGTATCCAGCTCACCGAGTCCGTCGAGAATGGTGACGCCTTTCTCTCCAATGACGTGGATGGGCAAGTCTCTCGGCGAGAGGCGATCCATCAGGACCGCTTCTCCCGTGTAGGTTCCCGCGGCCACGCTCACCACGACCACCTCCTTGAGGATCGGAGGGATCCGATCGAAAGCCGCCTGCAGGGACCGGCAGGCACGTTCCGACGTGTTGCACGGATTTCCGTCGTCACCGGCGAGAGCGTTCACATAGAGGTACTGGATCTCGTCCTTCGCCTTGGACGGGATTGCCGTGCTCGGCGAGACGATGGATGCGCTCAGGATCAGCAGAGCCATAGTTGTCAGGGTCGCAAGCAAGACGTTTCTTCGCATGGTGCGCTCCTCGCTCGATCGTATTGTTTCGAGCGAGATTCTCACGTAGCAACGCATGTGCCACCGGCACACGAAGTGGAAAGAGTGTCGCAGCGTGAGCAACTCTCTTGAATCAGAGCGCTTGCCGGGAGCCGTTCCCGAAGAAGCTTGCCGCATGGGTGAGGAGACATCGGCAAAATTGCGGAAAGACGGCGAAGCGCGAGTTATTGGCGAATAAAATGCGGTGGCCGAACCCTTCTCTGGATTGCGAGCTCTTCGGAGCGGGCGCTGAGGGTGGGAGCGTCGGTGGCTATATAGATGATGCGGGATCCTGCGCCTCCATCGGGAATGTTGTACTCTGACCCGCGCGTCACGAATTCCACGCGAAGGAAATCCTGATTTGAGCCTGTCTGCCGGGGATCGGCTGGGTCCTTACGAGGTCATCGCGCCGCTGGGGGCGGGCGGCATGGGCGAGGTGTATCGGGCGACCGATACCAAGCTCCGGCGCGAGGTGGCGCTCAAGCTGCTGCCCGACCTGTTCGCCGGCGATCCTCAGCGGCTGGCCCGCTTCACGCGCGAGGCGCAGGCGCTGGCGGCTCTGAATCACCCCAACATCGCGCAGATCTACGGCCTGGAGGAATCGGGCGGCACCCGCGCGCTGGTCATGGAGCTGGTCGAAGGCGAAGACCTCTCCGCCCTCATCGCGCGCGGACCGATGCCGTTGGTCGAAGTCCTGCCGATCGCGCGGCAGATCGCCGAGGCGCTGGAAGCGGCGCATGAGCAGGGGATCATCCACCGGGACCTGAAGCCCGCCAACATCAAGCTGCGTCCCGACCAGACGGTGAAAGTCCTTGATTTCGGCCTGGCCAAGGCCATCGACCCGGCAACGGGATCAGGCGGCTCGAGCGCCGATTCGATGAGCTCCCCTACCCTGACTGGACGCGCCACGCAGATCGGGATGATCCTGGGCACCGCCGCCTACATGAGCCCCGAGCAGGCCAAGGGGATGGCGACCGACAAGCGGGTGGATATCTGGGCCTTCGGCGTGGTGGCCTACGAGATGCTGACCGGCCGCTTGCTGTTCGCCGGCGACAGCGTCGGCGACACGCTGGCGGCGGTGATCCGGGCGGAGATCGACTTCGACGCCCTGCCGGCGGCGACGCCGCCGGCGCTGAAGCGGCTGCTGCGTCGCTGCCTCGAGCGCAATCGCAAGAACCGCCTGCACGACATCGCCGACGCGCGCATCGTGATCGACGACGTGATGGCGGGACGGGCGGATGAGCGCCCGGCGGTCGCGACGGAGGCTGCCCCGGCGGCATCGCGCCACGGACTTCTCGCCTGGCTGCCGCTGATTGCGACGGGTCTTGTGGCCGGGATCGCGGGATGGTGGCTGGCAACGTCGCTGCGCCCCGCGCCCCCACGCAACCAGCCGCTCCACGCGAACCTGTCCCTGCCCGCCGGCACGCGGCTCGACACGACCGATTCTTCCATCGCCATCTCGCCGGAGGGCCGGAGAATCGCCCTCGCCCTCACCGACAAGGATGGAAAGCTACAGCTCTGGCTCCGGACCTTGGAAAGCAGCACTGCGCAACCGCTTGCCGGGACCGAAGGGGCCAGCTACCCGTTCTGGTCGCCCGACGGGCGGTCCATCGGCTTTTTCGCCGACCAGAGGCTGAAGAAGATTGACGCCTCGGGGAGCACGGTCCAGACAATCTGCGAAGTGCAGAGCGGTCGAGGCGCCTCCTGGGGACCTGATGGAACGATCGTTTTCTCCCCCAGCCCCTTGGAAGGGCTTAATCAGGTATCTGCGTCCGGCGGAGAGCCGAAGGCGCTCACGAAACTCGAAGGCGAAGGGAGGACTCATCGTCTGCCGCACTTCCTGCCGGACGGAGAGCACGTGCTGTTCTTGTCGGGAGACAGCTCGCTTCACAAGGATGATTCCATCCAGGTTCTCGATCTGAAAACGAAGAAGACCCAGCTCGTCGCCAAAGAGAGCAGCGAAGGGCTCTACGTCGAGCCGGGATTCCTGGTTTTCGTCCGCGACGCAACGCTCATGGCACAGCCTTTCGACGCCGGGCGCCTCAAGCTGAGCGGCGAAGCCGTTCCCCTCGCCAAAGATGTTGTTTTCAATACCTATCGATGGACCGGCAATTACGCAGTTTCTTCGGATGGGCTGCTGATTTACGAGGTGGGAACTCCTCCGCCCAGGCGGCAGCTCACCTGGTTCGACCCGGTGGGAAATCAGCTGGGGACCGTGGGAGAGCCGAAGCAATTCCAAACGGTTCGACTCACGCCCGATGGTCGCCGCCTGGCGGCAAGCATCGACGCCGAGCGCGATCTTTCCCTCTGGATTTACGATCTCGATCGGAGCGCTCCGACGCGCCTCACCTTCGACAGGCAGTCTGCCGCCTGGCCCATCTGGTCGCCCGACGGCAGCCAGATGGCTTACTCGAATGGCCTGGGGTTGGTCCTTTCCATGGCTTCGAGCGGGGGATCGCCGGCGCGCACCATCGTTTCGACAAAGGGGCACACCTTTTGGACTCGCGACTGGTCTCCCGACGGCTCCCTGATCTCACTCAGCGCCCAGAGCTCCCGGACCGGATGGGACGTGCACGTCGTTTCTCCAAATGGCGGGCAGCCTCGCCCCGTGATCGCCGGCGAGGCGGATGAGCAGGGAGGCTACTTCTCTCCGGATGGCAAGTGGATGGCCTATCTCTCGGACGAATCGGGTCAAGACGAGCTCTACATCATTCCTTTCCCTCCCTCCGGGGGCAAGTGGCTGGTTTCCTCCGGCGGCGCGAACCTGGGCTCACGCTGGATTGAAGGCGGCCGGGAGCTGGTCTATACGACTCGAGAAGGCAAGCTGATCGCGACGGAGCTGGCCATCCAGGGATCGAGCCTGGTCGTGGGGCGGTCCCGGACGCTTCTGGGAGGGAAGGCCGTGCCGCCCGGGGATTGGGACATTTCGCCGGATGGAAAGAGGATACTCGTGGCGGTCCAGATCGAAGAGCAGGTTCCGCCGCCGCTCACCCTGGTGCAGGGCTGGAACGCCGCACTGAAAAAACCTTAGACGCCGAGCGGGCATGGAATCTCCGCTGTGGCCGGCGTGGCCTATGCATCTACCTGGCGCAGCGGAAGCCGATGAAGCCGCTCGCGTGAAACGGCGAGAAGGGATGGACCGCGAACGGACCCGCCAGCCGGCCGCCGAGGGAGACGAAGGCGCCGCCCCGCGTCAGCGCCCCGGGAAAATTCGAGGTCGTGCTCGCTCCGGCGAGGCACATGTCATCATCGCTGAAGCTGGCCCACCCCACGCAGTTCGTCGGGGCCGGCACCCAGTCCGCCACCCACTCGGCCAGGTTGCCTACCATGTCGAAAGCTCCCCGCGCCGATACGCAGCCGTCACGCGCGCCGGTCAAAGACACCGGACCGCCGCTGGCGGTGTTGCAATCCGTCGTGCCGTTGTCCGGCCCCGGGTCCGGCGTCCCGGTCACTCCCATCTGCCACTCCGCGCTCGTCGGCAGACGCTTGCCAGCATTGGCGCATGCTTCCAGCGCCTGGAACCAGGTGATGTTCGCCGCGGGAATCTCCGAAGGCAGGCTGACGGCGAAGATGTCGTTGGCGCAGTTCTGGCCGCTTATCGCGCACGGCGCGTAGTCGTCATCGATAATCGTGCCCAGCTGGGTCGCCCTTCCCGCCGTCAGATCAGCCCGGGTGGCGACGCCAAGCTGGATTTTCTTCACCAGGAGCGCGTTCGTCGTGGTCGGGTCGGGCACCCGCCAGACGCTCACCTCGTAGATGTCGAGGCAGACCGACCCCACCGGTACTGAATCGGCCCCGCATTTCTTCACCGGCGTCCGGTTGGATTTGTCGCCGTCCGCCCAAGCCACGCTCATCAGCAGCCCCATGGCAATCGACACCACGATCATGATTCGGTTCATTGTTGTTCCTCCCATGAGAGCGTGCCTAGCGCGCGCAGCGAAAGCCGACCAAGCCGGAGCTGGACGGCGGAGCTTCAACGATCGAGAGCGGGCCGGCCGTCGACCGGCTGACGAGGTCGAAACCACCGCCGCGAACCAACGCAGCAGGAAAGTTCAGGGTCGTGCTGGCCCCGGACAGACACATCGCGTCATCGCTGAAGCTGGCCCACCCCGGGCAGTTCGCCGATGCGGGCACCCAATCCGCCACCCATTCGGCCAGGTTGCCTACCATGTCGAAGGCTCCCCGCGCCGAGACGCAGCTGCTGCGCGAGCCGGTCGGAGTCGCTGAGCCCGCGTTGCCGCTGTTGCAGTCCGTCGTCCCGTTGTCCGGCCCGGGGTCCGGGGACCCATCCGCACCCATCTGCCACTCGGCGTTCGTCGGCAGCCGCTTGCCGGCGTTGGCGCAGGCTTCCTGCGCCTGGAACCAGGTGATGTTCTCCGATGGCAGCACGCCGCGCAGGCTCACGGCGAAGATGTCGTCGGCGCAGTTCTGGCCGCTATTCAGGCACGGCGCGTAATCATCGCCTGCCACGCCCAGCTGCGTGGCGCCGCCCGCCGCCAGGTCGGTCTCGGTCGCCGTCCCTTGCCGGATCCTGGTTACCAGAAGCGCATTCGTGTCGGTTGGATCGGGCACCCGCCACACGCTCGCCTCGTAAGTGTCGAGGCATACGGCTCCCGCCGGCACCGCGTCCGCCGGGCATCGCTTCACAGACGTCCGCTTGGATCCGGCGCCATGGACGCTGCCACGCGCCCGAGCGGAATCCTCCTCCGCGCGATTGGAACGAAACGTGTCCGCCCCCGCCACGCTCATCAGCAGCCCTATGGCAATCGAGACCATGATCATGATTCGCTTCATCGTCGTGCCTCCCGAATCATTCCTTGTGGCAAGACAGGTTCTATTTCCGCGATCCACACGCTGCAGGCTCTGAGCGACAGGAGCCTGCCCGGCAGAAAACCCGCCGGGCAGGCCTGGTGTCGCGGGACAGGTGCGTCGATGGCCTTACGGCACCTGGAGAGTGAGCGGCTGCGGCGTCAAAGCGTCGCCGTTGACCGCGGAGTCGGTGAGCTGGAACGTTCTCGTGGCGACCCCCTGATTGCCGTTGGCGTCCGTCACGGTCGCGGTGAAGGTCACGAACTGGTCCAGGAGAGCGCTGCCGACGAACGGCGCGGCGACGACCCAGTTGAGGACCGTGCGCACCGCCGGCGTGCCGTCTTCCAGGAGAACGACTTCGCTACCCGCAATGTTGAACAGCCGCGCCACATTCGAATTCGCACTGCCGGCGGCAGCCCCGGAGGGGACGCTGAAGCGGAAGTCGAAGCCGGGAACGTTGCGGTTGGGATTGCCCACGCCGGCGGCGCCGTCGTCGATACGCGCGAATTGCGCCGCGAGATTGGGGTTCGCCGGATCGAGCAGACCGTCGGAGCCACCCAGCTCGTCGACGACCACGTCGCCTTCCCGGTCGATAATGCTGACCTGGATGAAGTGAAGCGATCCGTTGGGCGGAGCCTGCCCGAAAGTCACCGCGGTCGGCTCGCGTGGAGCGACGATGGAGACAATGGGCGCGGTGCCCCCCGCGACCCGGTTCGCCTCACCCGGGTTCTGGGTCAAGCCGTTGCCTGACGTCCCGAACCGATCCGTCTTGGTCGGATCCACGAAGAGCGTCACCTTGTCGGACCCGATGCGGTTGTTGCTGTCGATCACGGCGACCGTCAAGTGAAAGCTGCTGCCGTTGCGCGGCCGGATCGACTCGAGCACGTGCCACCCGGCCCACACGGTCACCCCGGGGCCGGGGGTGTCGTCGGTCCCCGCGATGTTGAACAGAGGTCCCAGGTTGGTGTTGGCGGGGATGATCCCGCCGTCCGGCGTGATCAGGTCCTCGTCGATGAACACGAACAACCCCGGGAAATGAGGATTGACGCCACCGAGCTTGCTGACGTCCCGGATGTTGACGTCTTCGTCGACCGCCAGGCTGTCCTTATCGTGCGTGACGACCTCCACGTTGATCGCGAAGCCTGTCCCATTGTGATCGCCATGGCCGATGGTCGAATTGCCTGGGGCGATGAAATCGCCATCGAGAGGCGAGGTGATCCGCACCTGCGGCGGCAAGCCCCTGAAGTTGATGGTGGACACGGCGCGCAGGACCCGCGCCCGGTCGGTTGCCGTGGACGCTGTGGCCGGTGAGGTCAGACCGACGACCCCGAGCCCCGTTAGCAGACAGAGCAGCGCCAGTCCTCTGCGAGCTGAAAACCTGGTCGCTTTGAAAATGATGGGAGCGGCATTCCGGGCGATTGCAGAATCTGTGAGTCGCATGGGGGGTGTCTTCCTTTGAAAAGCGGACCGTTATGGAATCAGGCATCACGTCTATCGAATTCAGCGGTAGCCACCATGGCACCGCCGGCTAGCACCGTGACGGGCGCCACTATCGCAATGTGCGTGCCTGATGTGTTGGTCGCAGAGCTTCTGGGTAGAAAGTGACTCAGAGGAAGGAACTTGTTGGACCGCGACCGCGCGTTAAGTTACGACCGCCACAGTCGCGCCGTGCCGGATGATTGGCAAAATGCCAAGACTCGGTGGAGATGGATCTACCTGGGCGGGGGAGATTCGTGCGCGTTCGACGACCGGGAGTCGTGGGATACGGTGACAATCGTTACAGAGCGGGCGGTGTGCCCGGAGGTGTCGGTAGCTGTATTGATGATGTGGTACTGGTGGGCATCGTCAGGGCCGGCCCGCGTGGCGCGGAGGTAGAAGGCGTTATCCTCGGTGCCCAGCCCCGCGCCATCGACGTCGCCGCCGCGGGCCGGGTGATGCTCAGGGGCAGGCGGCCAGGTCACGGACCAGGCAGGCGCCGCTGCCTTGAGGGCGAGGCGCTCCCGAGCTGGCCGAGCCGTAGGTGCCTTCGCGAACCGCGTTCCGCGATACGACCAGGTAATAGTGATTGCCTGCTGTGGGGGTGAACGTCTTGGTGGTCAATCCCCCGGTGGAGCAGAACGCGGCGGTATGGCTGTAGTAAGTGCCGGCGGTGCCTTCGTAGATCTCGTAGTCATTGGCGCCCGTGCTGCAGGCGCTTCCCCAGGACAGAGTGATGGCGCCCGCCGCGGCGGGGGTCACGGTCAGAGGAATCCCAGGGAGGCTGCTGCCATCGGGTACGCCCCCAGGAGCGGGCACGAAGGCGAAATCGCGCAGCTGGGCCGAGGGGGGCCAGCCGCTCGGTGAGTCGTAGTGATACCAGCTCGAGCCGGTCCAGCCGGCCAGCTCTCCGGGAAGATACTCGGAGCCCGACAGCGTCGTGGGAACGTCGAAGGTCGCCACGAGCACGCCGGCGGAATCCAGCGCCGCGCCCACCAGATTGGACGCGGAGGGAACCCCGGCGGCCGCGGCGTTGAAGTAAATCGAAAAGACACCGCCGGAGTAAGCGACCAGATCCGAGCGGCCGTAATCCACGCTCCCGAGACGGATCGGAACGTCGAACGACAGCACGACTTGTCCCGCCGACCCGAGGAACAGGGCGTCGATTCTGGTGCCGGC
>DASTZC010000005.1 GCA_035764505.1 Candidatus Polarisedimenticolia bacterium | reverse complement strand
CGCGCCCGCGCCTCGGCCTCGCGCAGCTCGCGCTCCTTGCCCGCCGCGGTCTGCTGGCGGGAGTAGGTCTCCATCTGCTCGACGGCGATCTGCCGGCTGCGCAGCTGCGTCAGGATCTGCTCGATGACGCCGCCGGGCTGGCCGCTGGTCGGCGTGCCGATCAGGACCTCCTGCAGCTCCAGGTTGTAGTGCGCGAATTTCTCCTTCATCTGCTCGCTGGAGAGCTGCTGGATCGAGGAGCGCTCCTGGATCAGCTGGATCAGCGTGCGGGTCTGCCCGATGTTCTTGAAGTAGGCGCTCACCATCGGGTCGAGCGTCTGCTCGACCAGCTTCTTCACGTCGCCGAAGCGCTGGATGACCAGCGGCGCCTTGCGGTAGTCGATGTGCACCACCACCGACAGCGGCAGGCTGGGCTCGAAGGCGTCCTTGGTGATCAGGCTCACCTCGGCCAGGTTCTCGTCGAAGCGGTGCGAGCCGGTCTCGCCCTTGGTCCACTTGAGGATGAAGTTCGTGGTGGGCACCATCAGCGCTTTCCCGGCGTAGGTGTTGAAGGCGTACTTGCCGGGAAGCAGGGGATCGTTCCAGACGCCGCGCTGGCCGCGGGAAACCAGCTCCCCGTGACGGTAGTCGCTGCCCGAGAGGTCGGGGCCCGTGGCGCCGGTGTAGGAGACCACGACGCCGACGTTGCCCACCTCGACCACCGTCTTCGGGATCATCTCCACGGTGGCGAAGAGGCGGTTGATGTAGTAGGTCCCCTCCACCAGCACCTGGAGCTGTCGCCCGCGGGTGCCGCCCGCCAACAGGAACTTGTCGGCGTCCTGGAAGTTGTTGTGGTAGGTCTCGGCGCGGCCGGGATCTTCCCCCACCGTGGGCGCGATGATCTCGCCGCTGGAGAGCGAGGGCCCGTCGTGCACCGTCACGATCCCGACCAGGTCGTCGGCCCCCATGATGGTCACCGGCTGGAAGCCCCCACGCTCGCGGATGACCGCCGCCATCTTGTGGAACACGGCGTCCTCGGCGCGATCCAGCGGCAGGTAGTAGAGCTGGTCCTCCGTGATGACGACGAATTCCGCCAGGTTGATGGCGTAGGTGCCTTCCCGGAGAATGCGCCGCTGCGGCCCTTTTTGCCCTCCGGCTTCCATGAAGGCGACCACGTCCTGGAAGTCGCGCGCCTGGTCGTTCGAAGCGAGGACCTGCGTGGGCGCCAGGTCCCTGCCGTCGCGCGCGAAGACGTAGCCGATCTTCCCCTGGGGGATGGTCACCAGCGGGAGGCGGTGGATGCGGTACTGGAACGGGGTCAGCAGATGCCAGCCGCCGCGCAGGACGTTGGGCTGGAATCCCGCCTCGCCGTGCAGCGCAATCAGCCCCGAGGCGACGGAGCCCTTGCCGCTGATCAGCTTCTCGACCACGCCGACCCGCGTGTTGGGAATGTAGCGAATCCAGCGGGAGAGTGCGACGAGGAGAAAGATGCCTCCCACGAAGCCCGCGGTCAGGACGAGCGCGTGCCTGACGAGCCACTCGAGCAGCCCGACGAACATTGTTTGTAATCCTTTCTCGCGAGGAGAGTTAGGCCGGTATCGCGTAGCCGGTGTGGGCGCTATTATCCGCTTGCCGGCGGGTGCGCGCAAGCAGGGCGGGGACGCGGCGGCGTGCCGCGTAGCAGCTCAAGGAAGGCGGAACAGAGCCTCTGCACCGGCGAGTGGATCCCATTTCAGGATTTCCATCGCGTCGGCGACATACTCTCCACGGCGCATGCCGTTGAGGACGCAGGTCACTCCGGAAACCGATGCGACGCAGTGCAGTGCCTTGCGCGACAGGGTCTGACCGCGCAGCGGTGGAGGAAGGTGGGGATCGAGCCGCGCTGCGATCGCGGTGCTGCGCCGGCGGCTGCGCTCGGCGGCCTGGGATCGGAAAAGGGCAAGCAGGTCGCTCAGCGCGGGCAGGTAACCTTGCAGCCAGGGCTCGAAGAAAGCGGCGGCCTCCTCGGGGAGCTGCGCGCGCAGCGCCTCGACGGCGTGATAGAGGCGCGGCAGGATCTGCTGCTCCTGGATCGCGTCCCAGTGCTCGACGCTGGTAGCACGCCCTTCCAGCCCTTCCAGCTGCTGGCCCCAGTCGAACAGCCTGGGGACCGGTCCTCCTCCTTCGGACTGCAGCCGAGCGCCGATCTCGGCGTCGAACTCCCGCTCCCGTGCGGAGACTTTCGCCAGCGCCTCCTTGAAAGTGAGCGCCGGGGCCTGGTCGGGGAAGTCGGCGAGACGAATCAGCTCCCCCTGGTGGAACGCGTTCAAAGGACGATTCACCAGGATGCCGATGTCTTCCTGGCTCGCCAGTCGGAGCGTCGAGAGATTCCCCGTCCCTTCTTTCAGCATCGTCAAGGGTCCGTGCTCGTACAGGTTCATGGGGAGCTGGGCGACGGCGAAGTGATGCTCTTCGGGAGGAAGGCCCGCATCGACCGCCGCCCGGCGCGCCGCCTCGAGCATTTTCCCCAGCGAGGTGGCCTCGGGATCGGCGGGATCGGCGCCGAACGAGTTCGAGGACACGCCGTACCATGCGGTCCGTCCCGCCTCGACTTCCCGCTCGAGATGGGAGAAGGCCTGCCGCATCCGCCGGTAGAACTCCTCGCGCGCCGATTCGACCGGCTCTCCCTTGCGGTGCGCCTGCTCCAGGAAGTATTCGGGATTGTGGAGGAGGCAGACATCCAGCTTCTGCAGGCCAAGCCGCGCCAGCGAGCGCCCCAGCTGGTCCTCGAGAAAACGCGGATGGACGCAATGCCAGCAGCCCGGCGAGACCTTCACCATCTCGGGGAAAGGGTCGCCCGCCGCCTCGCGCTGCCGGGCGAGGGTCAGATTTCCTCCCTGGACATAGCCAATCTTCGAGACCACGACGATTTCTTCGCGCTCCAGCCGGCCCGCCGAGACTCCTCCGGCCAGTACGGCACCCAGGCACGACTCGCTCTCGCCGTCGGTGTAATTCGTCGAGGTGTCCAGGAGGTTGCAGCCCCGATCGAGGGCGGCGTCGAGGGCCTCACGATGCTCGGGATGGTGCGTGTCGACCCGATACGATCCGAACCCGAGGGCGGAGACCGACAAGCCGGTCCTTCCCAGGATTCGGTAGGCGGCGGGGCGCAATCCGGTTCCGAGGAAGCGCTCGGCCAGGCGGCGCGTCGCGGTGGGAGTGGCGGAAGGTGGGGCGGCGCTCATACAGGCCTCGGCGCCGGCAGCGGAACGATTTCAGCAGGCGCGACGTCTTCCGTGCCGGCCTTCTCGGCGATGCAGATTCCCATCGCCCCGGCCATGACGTCGTGGACCTCCACGCGGGTGAAACCCGCCGCGCGCATCCGCTGCGCCAGCTCCCGCTGGTCCGGAAACTTCGACACCGACATGAAGATGTAGCCGTATGTCTGCGGATCGCGAAAGTAAATCAGGCCGAACAGCGGCAGCATCATCCGGAGATAGGCGAAATAGATCCATGAGAGGACAGGATGCCGCGGGCGTCCAAACTCCAGGCTGGCCAGTCTGCCCGAGGGGCGCAGGACGCGAAAAGCTTCGCGCAGGCCGCGGTCCAGATCGGCGAGATTCCGCAGACCATAGGCGCAGGTCACGGCATCGAACGACGCATCGGGGAAGGGAAGTGACAGCGCATCTCCCTGCTCATAACGGACGGCGAGACCGGGCGGCGTGGCCTGCCGCGCGACCTCGAGCATCTCGGGGGTGAAATCCAGTCCCACCACCTGCATCCTGCCCGGCTGGGCCGCGAGGGCGCGCGCGACATCCCCCGTCCCGCAGCAGAGATCGAGCACCCTGCCCCCGGCACGCGGCGCGATCGATCCGACCAGCCGGCGCTTCCAGCGGCGGTGCATCCCCCAGCTCATCCAGTCATTGACCCGGTCGTAGCGCCGGGCGATGGTTGAAAAGAGCAGGCGCACCTTCTCCGCGCGCTCCGACCCCGGAGCGTAGTAGCGGTTCTCAGGCGCTGCGTCTTCCGCCCGGCTCATGCCTTCTCCCCTGTGGAAGCCAATGCAGAGCTCATCAGAGCATGAAGCCGGAGGCGGCGGCAACCTGACGAGCCCGGGAATATCGCCGGCCGCTCGTTCGTTGACGCTGTCAAAATCGCTCTGCTAGGATCCCTGCACGAAGCGCGGACGCTTTCATCCTCGGATGGACCATGGCCTGGTTCAAGAAAATCAAGAAGCCCAAGACGATCGTCGAGAACAAGCAGCAGCGCGTTCCCGAGGGGCTGTGGGTCAAGTGCGACGGCTGCAAGGAGATCATCTACAAGAAGGAAGTCCTGCGGAACGCCAATGTCTGCCCCAAGTGCAACTACCACTTCCGCATCTCGGCCCTCGAGCGGCTGACGGCGCTGCTTGACGAAGGGCGATACCAGGAGGTGGACACCGACATCTACTCGGTGGACCCGCTCAAGTTCGTCGACACCAAGCCTTACCGCGACCGGCTGCAGGAGTACCGTGAGCGCACCGGCATGACCGACGCGGTCATCAACGTGCGCGGCACGCTGGGCGGCTACCAGGTCATGGTCTCGGCCATGGAATACCGCTTCATGGGCGGCAGCATGGGATCGGTGGTGGGCGAGAAGGTGACGCGCGCGGCCGAGCGCGCCCTGGAAGAGCGCATTCCGCTGATCGTGATCTCCTGCTCCGGCGGCGCCCGCATGCAGGAGGGGTGCCTTTCACTCATGCAGATGGCCAAAATCAGCGCGGCACTTGCCCGCCTCGACGAGGCGCGCGTTCCGTTCATCTCCATCCTCACCGACCCGACCACCGGCGGCGTCACCGCATCCTACGCCATGCTCGGCGATCTGATCGTCGCCGAGCCCAAGGCGCTCATCGGCTTCGCGGGGCCGCGGGTGATCGAGCAGACGATCCGCGAAAAGCTCCCGGAAGGCTTCCAGCGCAGCGAGTTCCTGCTGGAGCACGGCATGCTCGATTTCGTGGTGGAGCGCTCCCGGATGCGCGAGACGCTGATCCAGTGCCTGCGGTTCATGGCCAATCCCGCCGTCCCTGCGCCGGCGCCGCCCCCGGCGGCCGTTCCCGCCGGCTGAGCGGGTTCCCGCCTCCATGAACCATTCCGAATCGCTCGATTACCTCTTCTCTCTGCAGCGCCTCGGCGCCCGCATGGGGACGATCACCGTGCGCTCCCTGCTGGAGGCGATGGGGAACCCGCAGGAGGCCTACCCCTCGGTGCTGATTGCCGGGACCAACGGCAAGGGATCCACCGCGGCCTTCCTGGCGGCGATCCTGAAGCAGGCCGGGATCCGCGCAGGAGTCTACACCTCGCCCCACCTGGTGCGCTTCGAGGAGCGTATCGTCGTGGACGGTACCGAGATTGGCCCGGCGGAGGTCGCCCGCCTCGCCACCGAGCTGCGCGCCTGCATCGATGGAAGCGAGCTGTTCCGTAAGGAGGAATCGCACCCCTCCTTCTTCGAGACCACTACGGCGATGGCATTCCGCCACTTCCAGGAGCAGCGCATCGAGCTGGCCGTCCTTGAGGTCGGGATGGGGGGACGTCTCGACGCCACCAGCGTCGTGGACGCCATCACGTGCCTGTTCACGCCGATCGATCTCGATCACCGCGACATCCTGGGGGACACGCTGCAGGACATCGCCGCCGAGAAGTCGGGGATCCTCAAGACGGAGAGCCGAGCGATCACGGCGCCGCAGCATCCCGAGGTGATGGAAGTGCTGCGCCGGGTGACGGCGGTGCGCGGCGCTGCGCTGGTCGAATCGGAGCGCATCTGGCGCAGCCTGGAGGGGGCGGGAGGGACGCTGACGCTCGTGGCGGGGGCGCAGCCGTCTCGGCGCATCGAATCGATCGCGCTGCCGCTGCCGGGGAGGCACCAGTGGACCAACGCCGTCCTGGCGGCCGCGGCGGCGACCGCGCTGCCCGGCTTCCGGGAGCGGATCTCGGATGAGAGCATCGGCCGCGGACTGGCGTCAGCGACCTGGCCGGCGCGCTGCGAGGTGGTCGCCGAGCGTCCGACGGTCCTGCTGGACGGCGCGCACAACCCCGCGGCCGCCCAGGCGCTGCACGGCCACCTGGTGGAGCAGTACACCTCTTCGGGCAGGAAGATCATCATGATCTTCGGGGCGATGCAGGACAAGGACCTGCCCGGGATCATGGAGCCGCTTTTCCGCTGCGCCTCCCGGGTCATCCTGGCGCGCGCCGAGACGCCGCGGGCTGCCGATCCACGCATTCTCGAAGGATTGGCGCGGCGCTATCACGGCTCGGTGCTCGCCGCCCCCAGCCTGGGCGCGGCGCTGTCCACCGCCTACGCCGAAGCCGGACCGGACGATGTCATCTGCATCACCGGGTCCCTTTATCTCGTCGGCGACGTCAAGGCGATCCTCGCCGGCGGCGAGCCGCGCAGCCGCCAGGCTCTCTAGGCCCTATCCTTTCGAGGCTTCTCAGGATTTCGCCGGACGTGAAGCTTCGTGGACGAAGTCGACGAGCGTGGCGACGGCGTCCACGGGGGTCTCGGGAAGGATGCCGTGGCCAAGGTTGAAGATGTGACCCGGCCGGCCGCCGGCGCGATTCAGGACGTCCTGCGCTTCGGCGCGTATCACGTTCGCATTGGCGAAGAGCACCGCCGGATCCAGGTTTCCCTGGATGGCCCGGTCGGACCCGATCTTCGTCCAGGCCTCGTCCAGAGGGATCCGCCAGTCGGCTCCCACCACGTCCCCGCCCGCCAGCGCCATGGCGCTCAAGAGCATCGACGTCTCGGTGCCGAAATGGATGAGTGGAACTCCCAGAGGGCGCAGGGCCTCGAACACGCGCCTCGAGTAGGGCGCCGCGAAGCGCTCGTACTGGCCCGGCGACAGGTTCCCCGCCCAGCTGTCGAAGATTTGCAGCGCCTGCGCTCCCGCCTCCGCCTGGGCTTCGAGATAGGCGACCACGGTGTCGGCCAGGTGTCTCATCAGGGGCTCCCACAGCTCCGGCGCGTCCAGCATCATCGCCTTGGTCCAGCGGAAGCGGCGTGGGGAGCGACCCTCGATAAGATAGCTAGCCAGGGTGAAGGGCGCGCCTGCAAAGCCGATGAGCGGCACCTTGCCGCCCAGCTCGCCCCGTATCAGCCGGATCGACTCGAGGACGAAGCCGGCGTCGCGCACCGCGTCGAAGACACGCAGGGCGCGGATCTGCTTTTCCGTCCGGAGGGGATCGTCGATCACGGGGCCGACGTTCTCCTCGATGCGGAACGGGACCCCCAGCCCCCAAGCCGGCACCATGATATCGGAGAAGAGGATCGCCGCATCGAGCGCGAAGCGGCGCACCGGCATCAGAGTCACCTGCGCCGCCAGATCCGGCTGCTTCGCCAGGTCGAGCATGGCATGGCGCTCGCGCAGCTTGCGGTACTCGGGAAGGTAGCGCCCCGCCTGCCGCATGATCCAGATCGGCGTGCAGTCGGTCGCCTCCCGGCGGCAGGCGCGCAGGAAGCGCGCCGAGGAGGGATCTTTTTCGGTCGGCATGCGGAGATTCCTCGTGAATCGGTCCGGACTGCCGTGCCGGCATCCCGGACGGATCAGGCCCGCAGCAGCTCCAGGCTGCGCAGGGCGACGTAGATGCCGAAGCCGGCGAGCATCACCACGCTGACGTAGGCGATGGCCGCGGCGGTGTGACGGAACCTGCTCCCCATCCAGCGGAACGCCTGAGTGATGGCGATGCTGTAGATCACCAGCGCTACGAACATCCCCGCCACGCCCCCCCACTTCAGGGTCGCCAGCAGCAACGCCCCGTTCGCCATCCACCAGGCAAAAGAAAAGGGACTGGTGAGGACGGTCAGAAGCCCAAGGCGGTACGAGCCGCGCAACGCCGTCTCCTGCACCCCCGCGCGCGCCGCGCGCAGCGCCCCCCAGGCCATCCAGAAGAGCAATCCGGCGCCGCCCAGCCCCAGGATCCCCACGATCCGCGGCCGATCCCCGAGGAAAGTGATGAAGCCCAGCGTCACCAGCGACAGCCAAATGGCGTCGGCGGTAATCGCGCCCAGCGCCGTCAGCAGCGATTCGCGGCTGCGGCCGCGCGAGGCGGCCGTGGCCATGACCGCCATCACCGGGCCGGGCGGCGCCGCCAGCGTAAACCCCAGGACCGCCCCTGCGAAGATTTCTTTCATGATCGACGCCGTCCGGGATCTTCGTAGCTCGCGCGCCGGTGGGCTTCCACCGGATCGAGGCCCTCGGCGATGGAGCGCCTCAAGGCTTCCTCGGCCTCGGCGCAGGCGCGCGCCAGGCCCACCAGCTCGGCAGCCTGCTCGTGCGGCAGGACGACGACGCCGTTCTCGTCCGCCGCCACGAAATCGCCGCGCCTCACGGGCACGCCCGCCAGCGATATCGGATCCCCGAAGCCTCCGAAGGCGCAGCGTCCGCGGATCGACTGCTGCACGACGCCGCGGCCGTAGGCGGGGAAATCGAGCACCCGCATCTCGTCCACATCGCGCGTCACGCCGTCCAGGACGACCCCGCGCAACCCGCGCCGCTGGGCGGTGAAGGCGGCAATCCCGCCGAAGGAGTTCACATCCAACCGCCCGCCGTGATCGATCACCAAAAGATCGCCTTTCCCGGCCGTGGTGATGGCACGCAGCGTCCCCTCGACCGGCGACTCGTCGCCGGAATCGACCAGCTTCATGGTCATGGCCCGCCCCGCCACCTTGCCGCAGCCGTGCCACAGCGGCACCAATCCGCGTGGCGCCCCGGCAATGCCCAGCCGGTCCAGAGCGTCGGAGAGATTGCACACCGACAGCTCCCAAATCCAGCGCAGGATCTCGGCCTGGTTCATCGCAGCACCTCCCGGTGGCGGAAGCAGCCGACCAGGTGATCGTTCACCATCCCGGTCGCCTGCATCATGGCGTAGCAGATGGTCGAGCCGACGAAGCGGAAGCCGCGCCTGCGCAGCTCGCGGCTCATGGCGTCGGATTCCGGCGAGGTGGCGGGGACCTGCGAGGGGGAGCGAAACCGATGGATCCGCGGGCGATGGTCCACGAAGCGCCACAGGAAGGCATCCAGGCTCCCGAACTCCTCGCGCACCGCAAGAGCGGCCCGGGCGTTGCTCACGGCGGATTCGATCTTCAGCCGATTGCGGATGATGCCGGGATCGCCCAGCAGCGCCCGAATCTTCGCCGCCGAGTAGCGCGCCACCTTCTCCGCCTCGAAGCGGTCCATGGCTTTCCGGTAGTTCTCCCGCTTCTTCAGGATGGTTTCCCAGCTCAGTCCCGCCTGGGCCCCTTCCAGGACCAGGAACTCGAACAAGGCCCGATCGTCGTGCAGCGGCACGCCCCATTCGCGGTCGTGGTAGGCGATGCTCAGATCGGTCCGGGCCCAGTGGCAGCGGCGCGGCGGCTCGGATCGCTTCATCGGAATCCTCGCTGCGCCCCGCGCACCTCGAGGGGGGCGACGACCCGGCGGTGCCGATCGAACCAGGCGGGCCAGACGAACAGCAGGCTCATGGCCAGCGCGGTGATCGCCAGGACCCGCACGCTTGGGGGCGGCGGTCCGATCAGGTTCGCGGCGTAGGCTACCGCCAGCGTCGCCACGAAGGCCGCGTAGCCCCACCGGCCCATCCGATCCGCCGGATCGGTGTTTTCCTGGTAGATCCAGACCCCCGCCATGAACATCATCGATTCGACCATCACCGTCGCGATCACCGAGCTCCACAGGCCGAGCCCCACCTTCGGCCCGCCCCAGGGGAGCACCGGCATGTCGGGACGGTGGCTCACGAAATCGAGCACCCAGTGGCTCAAGACGCCGGCACCGATGCACCATCCGCCGCGGCGGTAGCCTGTCGCCGTGGCGTAGATCAGCCCTGCCAGGCCCGCCCACAAGACGACCATCACCAGGCTGTGGGACAACGGATAGCTCTCGAAATCGAGCGGCGTGACGGCCGTGTTCCCCGGGTCGATTGCCACGCGCTCCCAGCCGAGCAGAAGGAAAATCGGCCAGAGGATGTCCGGGAAGCAGGCGGCGGCCATGAGCAGCCCGAGCGAGGTGCCCGGCGCGGCGCGCTTGGCCGCGAAGCCGACGGCAAAATGGCCGATGAACATCGTCTTCCCTCCCCCGGCCGCGGCCGAACCTCGCGGGTGAGGCGCCATTGTAGTGGATCCCGGCCCTGCGGCACCTCCGCGGCGCCTGTGCTAAGATTTTCGAGGCCGCTCCCTCAAAAACCGCGCGGTAAGAGTGTTTGATGCCCTGGTTCTCCCACAGGCACGCCTCGTCTTCCCTGACACGCTGGCTTCTCTACAGCTCGCTCGCGCTGGCGGTGTACGCGGTTGCCGGCTTTCTGGCGGCCCCCTATTTCGCCCGCCCCTACCTGACGCGGACCCTCTCCACGCTGCTGCACCGGGACGTTTCGCTGCAGCGGCTGCGGATCAACCCCTTCGCCCTGTCGGCGACGGCCGACGGCTTCCTGGTGAAGGACCCCGACGGGTCGATTTTCATCGGCTGGGATCGCCTCTACGTCAACTTCCAGCTCGTCTCGCTGGTCTCGGATGCCTGGAGCTTCCGGCAGATCCAGCTGACCAACTTCACGGGCCATCTGGTGATGCGCAAGGACGGATCGCTCAACGTCTCCGACATCATCGATTCGCTGTCGCAACAGCCCGCAACGTCTCAGCCTCCTTCGGAGCCGCCGTTGTTCCGGGTGGGGCGCCTGCGGATCGAGGATGCCCGGATGGACTTCCTGGATCGCTCCCGCCCGGCGGAATTCCGCACGCAGCTCGGCCCGCTGCGCATCGACCTGCGCGAGTTCGGCACGAGTCGTGACAACAAGAACCCCTACGCCTTCTATGGGAAGACCGAGTCGGGCGAGAGCTTCTCCTGGAAAGGGTATTTCTATCTCGATCCGATCCGGTCCAAGGGGGAGTTCACGATCGGCAACTTCCTGCTCGGCAAGTACCATCCCTACTACAGCGACAGCGTCGCCTTCGACATCAAGGGGGGAACCGCCGATTTCGCCTCCGCCTACGAGCTGGAGTGGGGTCCCGCCCGCCGGGTCGCGCGACTCGAAGGCGCCGATCTCAAGATCAAGGATCTGAAGATTTCCGAGCGCGGGCTGGAGGAGCTGGCCGTGGACGTCCCGACCGTGGAGATGAGCGGGGGCGTGGTCGACGGTCTTACGGGAAGAGCGCGCGTCGCCTTGCTCGACACGAGCGGCGGGTCGCTGATCATTCGGCAATACCCGGACAGGACCAACAATCTGCGACGCATGCTGGCGCCGCTGCTGGAGGGTGAGACCGAGGTCCTCCCCGCCGCCGAACGAGCCGCCGCGAAACCCGCGCCTCCGCCCGCCCCCGCCGGCACGGCGGACTCCGCGGAGCCACAATACCGGATCGAGGAGGTCCGATTCCGTGACTACAAGGTGCTGGCGGAGGACCAGGTGCCCAAACGCCCGGTGCAGGTCCACTTCGACCGGGTGAACATGGACATGCACAACGTGGACAACCGTCTCGAGACCACCTCGAACGGCACACTTTCCCTGCGCTGGGAGCAGGGAGGCACCGTCTCTCTCGCCGGCGACCTGGCGATTCTCAAGCTGCAGTGCAAGCTCAAGGCGAAGATGGACGGCATCGACATCACGCCCCTCGACCCTTACCTCGAGCCGACGGCCGACCTGCGCGTCCGCTCCGGCAAGCTGACGGTGGACGGCGAGGTGCAGGCCAGCCTCCTCGATCCGGCCCATCCGACCTTCGCCTACGTCGGCAGCGTGGTCCTGGAGGATTTCGCCACGGAGGACTCCGCGAAGCGCGGGGAGTTCCTGAAGGTGAAGCGTCTGGAGATTACGCCGCTCGACTACTCCCTGGATCCCCCCCACATGAAGATCGGCGAGATGACAGCGCAGGACCCCAGCGGCAGGCTGGCCATCGAGAACGACGGAAAGATCAACGTCTTCACCGTGCTGCGGATGGACCAGACACCCATTCCCGAGGATGCCGTCGCCGAGCCGGCCGATCCGGCGGGCACCGACAGTGAGGCTCCGTCCGCGGCGCCGGCTCCTGCGGCCGCCAAGCCTGCACCCTCTCCTGCGTCTGACACCGGCGAGATCACCATCAAGCGGATCCGCCTGCGCAATGGCCGCCTCTCCTACGAGGATCGCTCGGTGCAGCCGGCAGTGAGTCTGGCGCTGACGCGAGTGAGCGGCACCATCGCGGGATTGTCCTCGAAGGAGCTGGCCCGGGCCGACGTCGACGTCGAGGCGCGATTGGAGAATGTCGCGGCGGTGAAGCTGTCGGGAAAGATCAATCCGCTGATCGAGAACCAGTACACCGACCTGACGCTGGAGGCGAAGGGCGCCGACCTGATGCCGATGGCGCCTTACTGCGGCAAGTATCTCGGCTACGAGTTCAGGAAGGGGAAGCTGGACCTGGCGATGAAGTACCTGGTGAACAGCCGAAACCTGCAGGCCAGCAACCTGATTACCATCGACCAGCTGACGCTCGGCGAGAAGGTCCCCAGCCCTGACGCAACCGGGCTCCCCGTGAAGCTCGGGATCGCCCTGCTGAAGGACCGTAACGGCGTCATCGAGCTGGACGTCCCGGTCGAGGGGAACCTGGACGATCCCAAGTTCCGCCTCGGTCGCGTCATCATGCACGCCATCGGCGTCGTCTTCACGAAGCTGGTCACTTCCCCCTTCCGGCTGCTGGCGCGAGCCTTCGGCGGCTCGGAGGAGGACCTCAGCTTCCTGCAGTTCGATCCCGGATCCGACGCGCTGACGCCGGCGGTCGAGGAGAAGCTGAACCTGCTCGTGACCTCGCTGTACGAGCGGCCGGCGCTGTCGCTGGCGATCCATGGCTCGACGGAGGAAACCGCCGACCGCGAAGGATTGAAACGAAAGAAGCTCGAAGACCTGCTGCGGCGCGAGAAGTGGGAAGAGATGAGCAAGAAGGAGCGCGCCGCCACGCCGCTGGAGTCGGTGACCGTCAGCGACTCCGAAAAGGCGGCGCTCGTGAAGCCGGTTTTCAAGACCGCCTGGTCGAAGGGAATCGCGGCGCTCGTGCCCGGTTCCGCGGTCGCGGCACCGGACAAAGCCGAGGGAGAGAAGCCGGAAGCGCCGGAAGAGATGGAGGACTGGCTACTGGCCCGATTGGAGGTCAGCACCGACGACCTGCGCCAGCTCGCCGCCCGCCGCGCCGCCGCCGTGCGCGATTACGTTCTCGCCACTCAGAAGGTCGAAGCGGAGCGGTTGTTCCTCACCGAGGAGAAGCCCGCAGACGCCGGCGACGGCTGTCGCGTCACCCTGGCGCTGAATTAGTGTCGCGCACCAGAAATCGCGTTACATTCGGCCGTCGATCCATCCCGCCTCGCTGCGTTGCGTCTCGCTTGCGTACCGCTTTGGGTACGCGGCGCTTCGACGCGCCTTGCGATCCGGGCGGTTCGACGGCCTCGGTGTTAACTCGATTTCTGATACGCGACACTAGGCGCGCGACGAAACGGCGGCGAAACCGGTGGCGTCAGGCGGCGAGCCATCCGAGAGGTAGCTCGCGGGTGACCTCGCACTTCCCTCAGGACGTGGCGGTAGACCCGGGGAAATCACTCTATCCGGCTCCCGGTCAGATCCCCCTTCGTGCTAACATGCGCTCCTCGAAAAGGATGGAAGAATCCCCGTGTCGCCGGCTCCCGGCCGGCGCAGCCGATAACGTCCATTAGCCCTGAAGCGGGCGGCACCGTGTCGAAATCCCCTTCTCACGCATGAATCCCGATCCGGCGAGGCCGGCCAGAGTCGATCCCGATGCCCTCGAGCGGGAGCTGGTCGACACCCTCCTTTCGCTTCTCGGCAAGCTCCCGCCCGACGCGACGCGCAACGACTGGTACCTGACGCTCGCCTACGTCGTGCGCACTCGGCTGCTGCAGCGCTACGTCCGGACGCGCCAGCGGATCCGCCAGGAAGGGACGCGTGTCATCGGGTATCTGTCGGCCGAGTACCTGCCGGGACCGCAGCTCGGCTACAACCTCGCCGTCATGGGTCTGCAGGAAGAGGCGCGCTCCGCCGTGAGCGCGCTCGGCCAGGATCTCGAGTTTCTCCTCGAGCGCGAGGCGGAGCCGGGGCTGGGCAACGGCGGTCTGGGCCGGCTCGCCGCCTGCTTCCTCGATTCCCTGGCGACCCTCGACCTGCCGGCGATCGGCTATGGCATCCGCTACGAGTTCGGCATCTTCTCGCAGCAGATCGTGGACGGCTGGCAGGTGGAGACTCCCGACAACTGGCTGCGCTCCGGCAACCCCTGGGAGATCCCGCGCCCCGAGATCACCTATTCCGTCGGCCTGGGCGGGCACACGGAGCCTTATAAGGACGAGCGCGGCGGCTTCCGGGTGCGCTGGGTGCCGGGGCGCGTCGTGGTGGGGGTGGCGCACGACTCGCCGGTGGCGGGGCTGCGCGACTCCGCGGCCAACCTGATGCGGCTCTGGAGGGCGGAGGCGAGCGAGTCGTTCGACTTCCGCGCCTTCAACCTGGGGGATTACGTCGGGGCGGTCCACTCCAAGGTGCTGTCGGAGAACATCACCAAGGTCCTCTATCCGAATGACACCTCGCTGCCGGGCAAGCAGCTGCGTCTGGAGCAGCAATACTTCTTCGTGGCCTGCTCGCTGCGCGACATGCTGCGAATCCACCTGGGCTCGGGCAAAGACGCTGCCTCGTTCCCGCAGAAATTCGCGGTGCAGCTCAACGACACCCACCCCGCCATCGCCATCGCCGAGCTGATGCGGCTGCTGGTGGACGAGCATGCGTTGGAGTGGCGCCGCGCCTGGGAGATCACGCGGCAGACCTTCTCCTACACCAATCACACCCTGCTGCCGGAAGCCCTGGAGAAGTGGCCGGCCTCGCTGCTGTCGCGGATGCTGCCGCGCCACCTCGAGATCATCCTGGAGATCAACCACCGCTTCCTGCACGAGGTGCGTCGGTCCTTCCCGGGAGACGAGGAGCGCACGGCGCGCTTGTCGCTGGTCGAGGACGACGGCGAGCGCCGCGTCCGCATGGCGCACCTGGCGGCCGCCGGGAGCCACTCCATCAACGGCGTGGCTCCGATGCACACCTCTCTGCTCCAGGGGGAGGTCCTCAAGGACTTCTTCGATCTCGCGCCCGAGAGGTTCCACAACGTCACCAACGGCGTGTCGCCACGTCGCTTCATGCTGCTCAGCAACCCGCTCCTCGCGGCGCTGCTGGACCGGCACCTCGATCGCGGCTGGCCGGTCCTCCTGGAGGAGGAGCTGCCGCGCCTGGAGCGGCTGGCGGATGATGCCGGCTTCCGCGAGGAATGGCGCGACATCAAGCTGCAGAACAAGCGCCGCCTGGTGACCTTCCTCAAGGAGAGGACCGGGGTCCGGATCGACCCGGAGGCGCTGCTGGACGTCCAGGTGAAGCGCATCCACGAGTACAAGCGCCAGCACCTCAACCTGCTGCACGTCATCTCGCTCTATCTCCTGCTGAAGCGCGACCCGGGCGCCGGCGGCCCGCCACGCACCTTCCTTTTCGGAGGCAAGGCGGCCCCGGGGTACTTCATGGCGAAGCTCATCCTGCGCCTGATCCATGGCGTGGCCGAGACGGTGAATGGTGACAAGGCGATGGCCGGCCGCCTCAAAGTGGTCTTCGTGCCCGACTTCAACGTGAAGACCGGGCAGCGCATCTACCCTGCAGCCGACATCTCGGAGCAGATCTCGACCGCCGGGACCGAGGCATCGGGAACCGGGAACATGAAATTCGCGTTGAACGGAGCCCTGACGCTGGGGACGCTGGACGGCGCGAACGTGGAGATCCGCTCCGCGGTGGGCGAGGAGAACTTCTTCAGCTTCGGATTGACGGTGGGCGAGGCGGCGGCGCTGCGCCGCGGCGGTTACTCTCCGGCGCAATTCCTCGAATCCGACCCGCAGCTGCGCGAGGCGGTCGAGAGCCTGACCTCGGGAATCTTCTCGCGCGGCGACCGCGACCTGTACCGGCCGCTCGTCGACTCGCTGCTGGGACGCGACGAGTTCCTGCTGCTGGCCGATTACCGCAGCTACCTGGAGGCCCAGAAAGCCGTGGGCGCCGCCTTCCTCGACAGCGACGCCTGGACGCGGCGCTCCATTCTGAACGTGGCCCGCTGCGGCTATTTCTCCTCGGACCGCGCGGTGCGCCAGTACTGCGAGAGAATCTGGGGAGTGTTCGTCTCGACCGTGAACGCCTGATACGCGTCTCTTCCAAATCTGTGCCAGGGCGTCTTCCTTGACCCGGCCTCGGAAGCCTGCTTAGATGGCTGCCGCATGAAGCTGCATTTTCACGGCGCCGCGCGCACCACGACGGGCTCGCTCTACCTGCTGGAGATCGGCGGGAAGAAGCTCGTCCTGGAGTGCGGCCTGTACCAGGGGAAGCGCGCCGAATCGGTGGCGCGTAACACCGGATTTCCGTTCGATCCCGCCACGGTCAACGCCGTCGTCCTGAGCCACGCCCACATCGACCACTCCGGGAACCTGCCCAACCTGGTGAAGCGCGGGTTTTCCGGCGACATCGTCTGCACCTTCGCGACGCGCGATCTGGCCAGCATCATGCTGGTCGACTCCGCCAACATCCAGGAATCGGATGCCGAGTACGTGTCGCGCCAGCTGGCGAAGAAGGGGCAGCCGCCCGTGAAGCCGCTTTACACGGTGGCCGACGCCGACAAGGCGCTGCGCCAGTTCCTGGCGGTCGGGTACGACCGGCCGATGCGCGTGATGGACGGCGTCACGGTCACCTTCAAGGATGCCGGCCACATCCTGGGCTCGGCGCAGGTCATCCTGGACCTGGAGGAGGGGGGCCGTAAGCTGCGCTTCCTCTTCACCGGCGATCTGGGGCGCGGCAACGACCCGATCCTGCGGGACCCGGAGCCGATCGACGCCGTGGACGTGCTGCAGATCGAGAGCACCTACGGGACACGCGAGCACGAGGACAAATCGGACGCGGCCGAGAAGCTCCTGACCATGGTGGTCGAGACGCTGAAGAACGGCGGCAAGGTCATCGTTCCCGCCTTCAGCATCGGCCGCACCCAGCAGTTCGTCTACGGGCTGCACAAGGCGATGATCGCCAAGAAGGTGCCGCCGGTGCCTGCCTTCGTCGACTCGCCCCTGAGCGTCAATGCCACCGAGATCCACCGGCTGCATCCGGAGTGCTTCAACGAGGAGGTCTACCGCTTCCTGCGCGAGGTGGCGAATCCCTTCGAGATGGAGAACCTCACCTACGTGCGCGATTCCGGCTCCTCGAAGCGTCTGAACAGCCTCAAGGGACCCGCCATCATCATCAGCGCCTCGGGGATGGCGGAGGCGGGCCGCATCCGCCACCACCTGGTGCACGGTCTCGGGGACCCGAAGAACCTGGTGCTGTTCATCGGCTACTGCGCTCACGACACTCTGGGCGAGGCGCTGCTGGCGGGGAAGAACCCGGTCATGATCTTCGGCGAGCCGGTGCAGGTGAAGGCCCGCATCGCCCACGCCGATTACCTCTCGGGCCACGCCGATCGCAGCGAACTGCTGGATCATGTGACGAAGAAGCTCTCGGGAGCGATCCGCCGGATCTTCGTGATCCATGGCGAGGAGAACGAATCGCTGGGGCTGGCGGAGGGGCTGCGCGGTGTCAAGCCGGATGCCGAGGTGCTGGTGCCGACCCGCGGCCAGGCCGTGGACCTATGAAGCGGGGGCGACGCGCGACGGCGTAGCAGCGGCGCGCGAGCGCTGGTAAACGTAGTTCATTTCCCCCAGCCGCTCGGCGAGCGCCGGGCTGAGGCTTCCCGGCTGCATGCGCCAGGACCAGGATCCGGAGGGTCTCCCCGGCAGGTTCATGCGCGATCCGCTGTCCAGGTCCAGGATGTCCTGCATCGGCGCCAGGGCCAGCACGGCGCACGAGGCCCAGGCGGCCCGAATCAAATCCCACGCGATGTCGCTTCCATCCCTTCCCAGGTAACGCCGGCAAAAGCTCTTCTCGTCCTTCCCGGCGGTGCCGAACCAGCCGCGGGTCGTGTCGTTGTCGTGCGTCCCGGTGTAGACGACGCAATGGCACGGATAGGCGTGCGGCAGGAACGGGTTCTCGGGATCCGTGAAGGCGAACTGCAGGACGCGCATCCCCGGCAGAGAGAAGCGGTCCCGCAATGCCTCCACATCGGCCGTGATGACCCCGAGGTCCTCCGCCACGAAGGGCAGATCGCCCAGCTCCTCCTGAATCCTCTCGAACAGTGCCGCCCCCGGTCCGGGCACCCAGGAGCCGTTTTGTGCCGTGGGACTTCCGGCCGGGATTTCCCAGGCCGCGGCAAAGCCGCGGAAATGATCCAGCCGAGCCAGGTCCGCCAGTCTCAGAGTGGAGCGCAGCCGCGCCTTCCACCAGGCGAAGTCCTGGGCGGCATGGGCCTCCCAGCGGTACAGCGGGTTTCCCCAGAGCTGGCCGGTTTTCGAGAAATAGTCGGGCGGGACCCCCGAGATGGCCGACGGCGTGCCCGATTCGTCCAGCAGGAACAAATCGGGGTGGGCCCAGACGTCGGCGCTGTCGGAGGCCACGAAGATCGGCACGTCCCCGAAGATGCCGACGCCATGCTCGGCGGCGTAGCCCTTCAGCGCCTCCCACTGCTGGAAGAAGACGAACTGGCGGAAGGCGTGCTTCTCCACCGAGCCTCCCAGCCGCGACCGCGACCGCTCCAGGGCGGCGGGCTCCCGGTGCCTCACCTCGTTCGGCCACTCGTCCCAGCGGGCTCCCTGCTGTGCCTCCTTGAGCGCCATGAAGAGGGAAAGATCGTCCAGCCAGGATTGCTCGCGCGCGCGAAACTCCTCCAGCTCCCGGCGGTCCGCGGGTGCGGCCACGGAGCGGAAGCGCTCGAAGGCGGCGTCCAGGAGCGCCGATTTCCACGGGATCAGCGTACTGAAATCCACGCTTCCCTCGCGCGCGCCGGGCGCGGGGGCCATCTCGGGCAACCAGCCCCGCTCCCGCAGGATCTCCGGGCTGATGAGATAGGGATTGCCGGCGAAGGCCGAGAAAGACTGATAAGGGGAATTGTCGAAGCCGGTGGGCCCCAGCGGAAGCAACTGCCACCAGCCGCAGCCGGAGGCTTGCAGGAAATCGACAAAGCGGCGCGCCTCGCCGCCGAGATCTCCGATGCCCATCCCCCCGGGCAGCGACGAAGGGTGCAGAAGGATTCCGGAGGCACGCTCGAGCTTCATCTCGATCTCCGCAGCGCGGAGTGCCGCCCGGTCTTCTTTCTCATGATGCCGCCAAGCATAGCACGCCCCGACGAGGCTCCCTTCAATCCGCGCCGTGGTTCAATTCAGCTTCCCGGTGGGCCGCACCCGTCCATGACGCAGCCGGCCGAAGCGGGTGTGCTAGGATGGCGCCGCTTCACGGCCCACTCGGGACCTCGATGAACCTTCTCGAGACAGAGCCTTCCCCTCCATCCGTTCACGATCTGACGGAGCGCCTGCGCCGCCTGGAGAGCTTCGGCGGGCGCAACGCTTTCTTCTGGCGCGAAGGGGTGCGCTGGCGCCGGCGCAGCTATGCGGAGCTGCGCCGGAGGATCGAAACCTGCGCGGCCACGCTGGCGGCGGCGGGGGCTGGCGAAGGGACCCCCGTTCTGATCCAGGGTCCCGCGGGGCCGGACTGGATCGAAGCACTGCTCGCCATCTTTTTCCTCGGCGCCGTGGCGGTGCCGCTGGACGAAGTTTCCGGCGAAGGGTTCGTCGCCGAGGTCGCGGCGCGCTCCGGCGCCCGGATCGCGGTGACGCCGCGCCACCTTCCGTCTCTCGCCGGCTGCCGCAGGGTGGAATTGGGGGCCTGGGAGGATGGTGCCGCTCCCGCCCCGGTCTCCTGGGACGCCGCGCGCACCGCGGAGATCGTCTTCACCTCCGGGACGACGGGCGAGCCGAAAGGGGTCGTCCTCACGCACGGCAACCTGGCGGCCGACTTCTTCCCGATCGAGCGCGCCTTCCTGAAGCGCGAGAATCTGGTGCAGGCCTTCGGCGAGCTGCGCTTCCTCTCGACGCTGCCCCTGTCGCACATGTTCGGCCAGGCGATGAGCGCTTTCCTCCCGCTCTTCATGGGGCTGACGGTCGCCTTCGTCCCCCCCAGGCCGCGCGACGTGATGGAGGCCGCCCGCCGGCTGCGAGCCTGGGGGCTGTTCACCGTCCCCCGGCTGATGGATCTTCTGGGAGCCGAAGCCCGCCTCCTCCTGCGCGAGAGCGGCGGGCTCGAGGAATTCCAGCGACGACAGGAGCGCTTCGAGTCCTGGCCCTTCTATCTACAGCCCCTCTTCTTCGGCCCGGTGCGCCGCATGCTCGGGTGGCGGTTCAGACTGTTCGTGTCCGGCGGCGCGCCGCTGCCGCCGGAGGTGCAGCGCTTCTGGGAGCGCTCCGGATATCTGGTCGTGCAAGGCTACGGTCTCACCGAGACCGCCCCGATCGTGTCGATCTCGAATCCCTTCGATCGGCGCGCCGGCAGCGTGGGCCGGCCTTTAGGGATCCAGGAGGTGAAGCTCGGAGAAGGGGGCGAGATCCTGGTGCGCGGCCCCAACGTCACGCGCGGCTACTTCGGGACCGGCGGCGACGGGGGCGAGGGGTGGTTCCACACCGGCGATGTGGGTGAGATCGACGAGCGGGGCCGTCTCACGATCCGCGGCCGCGTGAAGGACGTCATCGTCACCGCCGAGGGAGAGAACGTCCATCCGGGAGACGTCGAGTCGGCGCTCGCGAAGGTGGAAGGGGTGCGCGAAGCCTCCGTGCTCGGATTACCGGGACCGGGCGGCGATCGCGTCCATGCCGTCTTGCTCCTGGAGGCGGTGACGCCCGGTCCCGAAGAGATCGTGCGCCGCGCCAACGCCGCTCTCGAGCCACGTCAGCGGATCAAGGATTACACCATCTGGACGGACGGCGACCTGCCGCGCACCGCCACCGGCAAGGTGAGGAAGATGCTCCTTCGTGAGAGGCTCCTCGCGGCCCGCGAATCCTCCCCTGATGCGGCCGCACCGCGACGGATGGAAGAGGCGGTGCGCCGGCTGGTGGCGCGGGTCGCGCGAATCGAGCCGGCCCGCGTGAGCAGCGCCTCGCGCCTGACCGAGGATCTCGGCTTTGCCAGCCTCGATCTGGTCGAGCTGGGGGTGGCCTTCGAGGAGGAGTACGGCGTCCCGCTTCCCGAGGAAAGCCTGGCGCGGGCGCGCGTAAGGGATCTGGAGCGCGTCGCGGCCGAGGCGCTCACGGGAGGCGTCCAGCGCCCCGCCTCCGGACCCCTTAGGGCGGCCGAAGCCGCGGTGGTCACCGGCCCGGAAGCTCCCAAGACCACCGCGGGTAGAAATCCGGCAGTCGATCTCCTGAGGGGAAGTGCCGGGACGGAAGCGGAAGAGCGTCTGGTCCCGGCCGCCATGCGCCGCGGCGAGCTTCCCCTGGGGCGCTGGGCGCGGCTGTCTCCGATTCGCTGGCTGCGGCGAGGAGTCGAGGAGTGCCTGATGCGTCCCTTCGTTCTCCTGTACACCCGCCCGACGATCGAAGGCCTCCACAACCTCGATGCGACTCCGGGTCCTTACCTGTTCGTCGCCGACCATCACAGCTTCATGGACACCGGGGTGTTGAAAGTCGCCCTCCCGCGCCCCCTGCGCGGGCGGATCGCTCCCGCCATGACCACCCGCTACCATCGGGTCCATTTCAGGGAAATGCCCGGCAGGGTGTCGGTTCGGATCAAGGAAGCCTTTCAGGTCGGGCTCGTGGAGTTCTTCTTCAACGCCTGGCCGCTGCCGGAAACCGTGCGCTTCCGCTCCAGCCTCTCTTATGCCGGAGAGCTGGCGGACGCCGGCTGGTCGCTGCTCATCTTTCCGGAAGGAAGGCACGTGCCGGAGGGGAGCGAGGCGAAGTTTCGTGGAGGCATCGGGATCTTCGCCCGCGAGCTCAGGATGCCGGTCGTTCCCGTCCACCTGGAAGGAACGTCCCACGTCCTTCCCGAGCGAGTTTACTGGCCGCGCTTCGGGAAGACCCGGATCGTGATCGGCCGCCCTGTCGTCATCGACGCTCGAGCCGATCCGGCCGAGACGACGCGGCGGCTGGAGACAGCGGTGAGGGAGCTGAAAAAACCGGCTACCTGAGGTGTTTCAGGAGCGTCTGGTAACGCGGGTCGCCCCGTATCGAGTCGAGATCGGAATCGTTCTCGATCCAGGCCTTGTGGGCGAAGCCGACTGCCACCGCCTTTTCGAGGCTCCCGATCGCCTCCTGCTTCTTCCCTGCCTTGCTGAAAACGCAGGCGGCGTTGTACAGCGTGGCCGGATCGCTCGGGTCGACCGCAATCGCCCGCCGGATCCATTCCAGCCCCTCATCGACCGCCCCGGTCTTTACCAGGACATTGGCGCCGAGGTACAGCGCCCGGGTGTCGTCGGGATCGGTCTCGAGGCGCGCGCGGATGATTTCGAGACCTTTCTTCTCCATCGCCGTGGCTTCTTCGCTGCGGCCCAGCTGCCGCAGGGCGTTCGACATCAGCGCCGGAGCCTGGTAGTCCTCCGGCCTCACCTCCATGGCCTTGCCGAAGAGGTGCGTCGCCTGGTCCCACTTCCCCCGGGCCCAGCAGTCGCGCGCGTAGAAGTAGTAGGCCTCGAACAGCCTTGGATCCAGCCGGATGGCGGTCTCGAACTCCCTGCCCGCCGCTTCGTGCTCCGTGCTCAGCGAGAGCGCCAGCCCGCGCGAGGCATGCGCCTCCGCGAGATCAGGCGCCAGCTCGAGCGCTTTCAGCGAAGCCTTCTTCGCCTCCTCGAGGTTGTTTCCGGTGGCTTCCGAGTAGAGGTAGAGCCACGACGAAGCGTCGGCGATTCCCGCATAGGCCAGCGCGAAGCCGGGATCGAGATCGATGGCCCGGGAGAAGGTCTCCCGCGCGTTTCCCAGATTTCTCCGGCCACTCAGGAAGAAGAGCCGGCGCCCCTTGAGGTAGAGATCGTAGGCCTCGGAGTCGCCGGTGGGAGCGCGCGCCAGCGCCTGTGCCTCGAGCGGCGAGAGCCGGACGCGCAGCGTCTCGACGATCTTCCGGGAGATCTCGTCCTGCACCGCGAAGACATCCTTCAGCTCGCGATCGTACTGCTCCGACCAGAGGGCGCTGCCGTCGGAGGTCCGTGCGAGCCGCACGTTGATGCGCAGCCGCGATGCCGATTTCCGGACGCTGCCTTCAAGAACCGAGTCGACCCCCAGGCGCTTGCCGATCTCCTGGACGTCCAGGTTCTTCGCCTTGAGCGCGAAGACGGTGGTGCGGGCGGGAACCTTGAGCCCTTCGACCTTGACCAGGGCATTGATCAGCTGCTCGGTCATGCCGTCGGAGAAATACTCGTTCTCCGGGTCGGCGCTGATGTTGACGAAGGGGAGGATCGCCAGAGAGGCGACCCCGGGAGTGACCGCAGCGGCAGAGCCGGCCGGCGGAGAAACTGCCGCGCGCCGCCGCGCGCGGTCGCGGTTGTTCATCCACAGCAATGCGAAGAGCAGCAGGACGATGAAGCCGGCGAAGACCAGATAGCCGACGGGAGCCGACTGTTTCTTCGACGCCGCGCCCGGAACGGGCCCAGATGCGGGAGACGCTGCGGGAGCGGGCGTCGGCGCCGAAGCCGCGGGGGCGCCGGAGACAGATGCCGAATCCCATGCGGATCGCGAGACCGGCGGCCGGGAAATCGGCACCTCGGAGACGATTCCCTTCTCGAGGTCTTCCATCTCGTTGCGGATGTCGAGGGCCGACTGGTAGCGGCGCCGCGGATCCTTTTCCAGGCAGCGCCGCAGGATCCAGGCGAAATGTCCGGGCAAATCCGGGCGCAGTCCGATGACCGGCTCGGGGGTGTCGCGCAGGATCGAGGAGGCCAGCTCGGCGGTGCTGGAGCCTGAGAAAGGTCGCGTGCCGGTCGCCATCTCGTACAGAACGATGCCGAAGGAGAAGATGTCGGAGCGGTGATCCAGCGCGCGCCCCATTACCTGCTCGGGCGACATGTAGGGAAAGGTCCCCAGGCGCCTTCCCTCTCCGGTCAGCAGGGATCGGGTGGGGAGGATGCTCTCATCGCCGGAGCTTTCCTCCGCGGTCGCCAGCTTCGCCAGCCCGAAATCGAGGACCTTGATCCTTCCCTCCTCGGTGACCAGGACATTGGACGGCTTCAGATCGCGATGGATCACGCCGCGCTCGTGGGCCGCGGAGAGCGCCTCGGCCAGGGGGATGGCGATTCCGAAGATCCGATCGGCCGGCAGACCGCCCGCCGGGATGCGCTCGTGCAGCGTCTTGCCGCGCACCAGCTCCATGGTCAAAAAGTGGATGCCTTCCGCTTCCTCCACCGAATGGATGGTCACGATCCCCGGGTGGTTGAGCGCCGCCACGACGCGGGCCTCGCGGCGGAAGCGCAGGAGCCGGTCGGGGTTGGCGGTGGCTTCCTCGGGAAGGACCTTCAGGGCGATGCGCCGATCCAGGGTGGTGTCCGCGGCTTCGTAGACCACCCCCATGCCTCCCCGGCCGATCTCGGAGAGGATGCGATAGTGGGCGAGCATTTTCCCCGGTTCCAGGGGCATCGGCGGCGTCTCCAAGGCTGCGCGGTGGACGGGACGGCAACGGATTGGTGGATCGGCGGGCCCACGCCGCGTCGGAGATCGAAGGATAACATGGGGTGGTACGCGCTCCGGGGCCGGCCGGCGGCACTTAGACGGTGGAGAGCCGGTCGAGCAGCGCCTTGAAGCGGCGCCGGCTCACTTCCAGGCGCGCGCCTCCTGTCAGGCGCAGCTCGCCTCCGCCTCCCGGCATCGGGAAGACCTCTCCCACGGCATTGAGGTTGACGATGGCGGAGCGCGAGACGCGGATGAAGTGGGCCGGATCGAGAGAATGCTCCAGATCCTGGAGGCTGGGCTGCATCCAGTAGTGCCGGTCGCGACCCTGCAGCTTCGTCAGGCCGCCTTCGGAGACGAAGCAGAGGACCTCGGCGCGCGGCACGACCTGGTAGCGCCCTCCGCTTTTCGCCAGGAAGCGCAGGGGAAAGGCCGCCGCCTTGCGGGCCGGTGTCGGGGAGGAGGGCGCGGCGCTCCGGCGCCCTTCCAGGACCCGCTGCAAGGCGCTTCCCAGCCGCGCCTGGCTGACCGGCTTGAGAAGGTAATCGGCCGCGTGCAGCTCGAAGGCGTCGACGGCGTACTGGTCGAAGGCGGTGCAGAAGACGACAGCCGGAGGAGGCGAAGGGAGCGAGGCCGCCACCTCCAATCCGCCGGCGCCGGGCATCTGCACGTCCAGGAAAACCAAATCCGGCGCCAGCTCCTGGAGCTTCTCCAGCGCCTGCTCGCCATCCTCCGCTTCCCCGACCACCTCGACGGCCGGAAACGTCCCGAGCATCCGTCGCAGGCGATCGCGCGCAGGCTCCTCGTCATCGACAATCAGGACCCGCAGCTTCGCCTCGCTCACCGCACCCTCGCCACCACCAGCGTCAGATCGTCTTCGCCTTTCCGGTCCGATCGGAAGCGCCGCTCCTCCTCCAGGATGCGCTCCCGAATCGCCGCGGCACCCGCTTCCTGCAGGCCTCTCACGCTATCCGCCAGCGCCGCGGGGCCGAACTCGGGGCCCTCTTCCCCGCCTGCTTCGACCAGCCCGTCGCTGAAGGCCAGCAGCAGATCTCCGGGACACAAATGTAAGCTGCGCGCTTCGTAGCGCGCCTCCGGGAGCAGGCCCACCACGGTGCCGGTGGGCGCCAGCGCCTCGGGCGGATCCCAGCCCGGAGCTCCGCCGGCGGCGCGCCGTAGCAGCAGCGGCGCCGGATGACCGGCATTCACGTAGGTCAGGCGTCGCGAAGGCTCCTCGTAGACTCCATAGAACAGGGTGGCGTAACGGTTCGCATCGGTGGAGGCATGCATCGCCCGGTTCAGCTCCGAGAACAGGGCGGGAAGGTCGTCCCCGTAGCGGACAGCCATCGTCTGCAGGCGTCCCTGCAGGCCAGCCATCAGGAGTCCCGCGAAGATCCCCTTGCCCGAGACGTCCCCGACGGCGATCCCGAGCCTTCCCCTTCCCAGCGGAAGGAAGTCGTAGTAATCGCCCCCCACCTCGCGCGAGGAGCGGCAAGAGCCGCTCACTTCCAGAGTCTCGAGGCGGACCAGGTCGGGATAGAGGCGCGCCTGCGCCTCCGAGGCGGAGGCCAGCTCGCGCGCCATGCGTCCCGTCGTCTCCAATGAGTCGCGCACGCGTCCCACCGCCGCCGCCAGGCGCTCCCGGTTCAGGGGCTTGAGAAGGTAGTCGACGGCATGGTGCTCGAAGGCCTGGATGGCGTACTGGTCGAAGGCGGTGCAGAAGATCACCCGCGGGCGCGGCGGCGGGAGGGCGGAAGCCACTTCCATGCCGCTGCGTCCCGGCATCTGGATGTCGAGGAAGACGAGATCGGGCCGGTGGCGCGGGATCTCCCGCAGCGCCTCCTCGCCGTCCGCCGCCTCGCCCACCACGCGGATCCCGTCCAGCTCCGACAATAGCCGGCGCAGGCGCTCGCGCGCGGGCTCCTCGTCGTCCACCAGGAAAGCGTCGATCATGGCGCCGGCTCCTTCACCAGCGCCGCGGCGTGCACCGGATCGGCCGGCGCGGTTGGCCCGCTCCCCCAAGGAAGGAGCAGCGATACGACCGTCAGGCCCCGCGCGGCGTCCCGGCCGATGTGCAGCGAGGCCTTCTCCCCGAAGTATCCCGTCAGCCGCTCGCGTACGTTGCGCAGTCCGAACCCGGAGGAGGAGCCTTTCGGCTCGCCGCCCGCGCCGGCGCTTTCCTCTGTAAAGCCTGGACCGTTGTCCAGAACGCGAATCTCGAGCGCGTCGGATTTCCGCAGCGCCTCGACCTCGATGATCCCGGCCCCCCGGATTGCCGCCACGCCGTGCTTGACGGCATTCTCCACCAGGGTCTGCACCACCAGGGTCGGGATGCGGGCGTCGCGCACCGCGGGATCGACCTGGATGCGGCACTGCAGCCGGGCCCCGAAGCGCGCCTGCTCCAGATCGAGATAGGCGCGCACCGCGTCGATCTCCTCCTCCAGACGGGACCAGTCGCTCTCCGAGCGCCGCAGGGTGTAGCGGAAAACTTCCGCCAGCTGCTCGACGGCGCGATCGGCGCGGCGCGGGTCCTTGGGGATGAGGCCCGCGATGGCGTTGAGCGCGTTGAAAAGGAAGTGCGGGTTGATCTGGGCACGCAGCGCCTTCAGCTCGGAGCGGCTGGCGTGCAGGGACAATGCCTGCTCGCGCTGCTCCTGCTCCAGGCGCCGGTGCTGCAGCCGCACGTTCTCCAGCATCGACACGAAGACCTCGGCGAGCGATTCGAGCAGCTCGACGTCCTGGCTGAAGAAAGGGATCTGCGTGGCGCGCCGGCCCAGCCGGATGACTCCCGCGCGGTCGGCGCCCCGCCCGATCGAGATCTCCAGATCCGCCTCCTTGGCGCAGGCTCCGGCTTCATCGGATCGCTGCGCCGTCGCATCACCCAGGAGCACGCGCGCCGGAGCGTGGAAGATCTCCTGCAGGCGGGACTCCGCTTCGCGAACCAGGCTCTCTTCCTCCGTGGCGCTCTGGATGCCGGCCAGGAAATGCTTGACAGCTTCCGCGCCCGAGAACTGCCGACCCAGCCAGACGTTGTCCAGCCAGCGGCTGATGCCGTGGTAGATCGCGGGCAGCGTCAGGACCACCGGCAGGAGCGTCAGCGCGTGGACCCAGGGAGAAGCCCACGCCAGCGACAGCCGCGCCAGGCGCGGCGGCACGACCGCGAAATAGGCGGTCAGGAAGACCAGGGTGACCAGGAAGGCCATGCCGCGCTTGACGAACAGGTCGAAGAACTCGAAGCGGTTATCGAAGTAGGTCCCGGCGAACAGGAACAGCAGCGGCGCCGACTGGATGACCAGGCGCAGCAGCACGGTCATCGGAATCCAGCCAGCATTGGTGAAGATGATGGGAAGCCCCATCAGGAAGAGCAGGGAGAAGAGCACCAGCCAGACGCGCCGGATGTTCCGCTCGGAGGAGCTGCGCGGCCGGGGCGAGTGGCGCGAGATGGCGGTGACACTGTACAGGCCGGCCAGGCTGAACAGAACTCCCAGCGCCACCCCCGAAGCCCACCCCAGCGTGTCGCGCGGCAGCTCGACCACCCCCCAGAATCCCAGCATCGACACGACGATGCACATCAGGCTGACGAAGTAGAAAACCCGAAGCAGGTGCCTCCAGGGCGGACCGACCCGCCCCGGAGCGTCGGCGCAAATCTCCACGAAGGTGGTGTGGGCGATGAGCGGCGGGAACAGGAAGGCCAGGGTCAGCAGGATACTGCGCAGCGGATAGAGCCTTATCCCGGGCTGCAGCTCGGCCAGGACCATCAGGAGATTGGTCACGAACCAGAGGAGGCTGACGAGGGTGATCGATCCCACGACGAGGCTGGAGCCGTCGCGCGGGGCCGCGGGGCGGGCCGCACGTCCCGCGTAGTTCACCTGCCCCATCTCCCGGCCCCAGAGGAGGAGGATGGCGCCGTAGCAGAAGGCGCCGTAGGTGTAGATCAGAAGCTCGGTGAGGCGGATGAGGTTCATTGGAAAGGAGAATAGGCGATCCCGGCCCGAGCCTCCAAGCGGGATCCATCCGGCGGCGCTCAAGGCGCCCCGAGCGGGCGGAAGAGCCGCGTCAGCGGCGGGTCGTGCCCCAGGAGGCGGCGCGCGCCAGCGGTGCAAGGACGGCATAGGCCATCGCCGCGAGCCCCGGCAGGTAGATCCACCAGAGAAAGGCGGTCGGCTTGAGCCGTCCCAGTTCTTCGGCGGTGGCGGGCAGCGCGCGCAGCGCATCGGCCATGAAGGCGACCAGAGCGGCCAAAGCACCGCCGCTGAACAAGGCCCAATCCACGAAGCGGGGGCGCATCACGGCGCCGCGATCGTCCAACATGACGGCCCAGGCGCCGCCCACGCAGGCGAGCAGCGCGATCAGGACGGGGGTCAGGACCGGCCCCCACCAGGGCAGCGGAATCAGGAACAGAATGTCAGGCTCGAGCAGCGAGGCCGGCCAGCCCAGCATCACCTTCAGCCAGAAGTAGTAGAAGATGTCCCATGCTCCAAAGGCGAAGGCGGCGAAGCCGAGGCGGGCCTGGGTGGAGCGCCCGACCGCCCAGCCCAGCGCCAGCAGCATGACCAGCGTCGCCAGCTCCCGTCCAAGCTCCACGGTTCCGATAAAAGAATCGAATGGCGCCATGTCGCGCAGGAGATCCTCCACGCCGAAGACCCGGCGGAGGTAGACCACCGCCGCCGCCTCAACATAAGCCATGGCCAGGGCGAACAGCACCACCCACTTCAGGCTCTTTCCCTGCATCCGAGGTCCCTCAACGGGGCGTCATTACGTCGCGCCCATTCCCCGCAGCCTCCCATTGTGCCATCATGCCGCCGCTTTTTTCGGCCAGGGAGTCTCATGAAGCGCTCTTCTCGCTCTACCCACCTGCGGCGGCCGACCCTGGCGTTTCCGACCGCGCGGGCCTCGCTGGCTGCCGCGCTTTTCGCTGCCCTTCCGCTGCTGGCCGGGTGCGCTGCGGAAGATTACCGGGTCGCCGCGGTCGAGAACCGCTGCTCGCTGCACCTGGACGGTCGCGACGATTTCGTGGATGTGGGGCGTATCGGAGAGAAACATCCTCTGCTTCTGGCCGGATCCCCCTTCACGGTCGCAGCCTGGTTCCGCCAGGAGCCGGGCGGCGAGCCCTACGAGAGGATTATCGACAAGAGCGACGATGTGCTGGGGCACAACGGCTGGGCCCTCGCCGCCGATCCGGGAGAGCGCCGCGTCCACTTCTACGTGCACGACGGACGGCGCGGCGGTGATTTCATCAGCCGGGCCGGAGCGTTCCGGCCGGGCGCCTGGCATTACGTGACGGCGGTGGCCCGGGCAACCAGGCTTGAGATCTACCTGGACGGAAAAAGGGATCGCTCCGCCAGCTACGAGGACGGCGGTTTTGCCCTTCCTTCACCTCGGCCCACCAGCGCCCGGATCGGGAACTGGAACCATCAATCGGGCCGGAGCTTTCGCGGATGGCTCGACGAGATCTCGGTTTGGAAGACCGACCTTCCGCCCGCCGCGATCGGCGTGCTGGCGGCCGCGCGCGGCAGGGCCGACCTGCGGCGGGACGGTTCGGCCTATCAGGCCTCCGGGGATCTGGTCGCCTGGTGGAGGATGGAAGCCGGACCGGATCCGGCCGGAGCCATTGAGATCACCGATCTGGTCTCGACAATTGGCGGCCGCCTCATGCCCGACGCGGCGTCGGGGAATGCGCCCCGGGTCGACTGCGAGACGATTCCCTGATTTCGCTTGCGGTCTGACTTCTCAGCCGCGAGCGAGCCGGATCAGTGCGGCGCGCAGGCGGGCGTGGGCGTCGAAGCGCCGGACGAAATCGCTTTCTCGCCGGCCCCCCTTTGCCCGGATCACCTCCACCAGCGCGCGCCGGTCGGCGGACCCCCAGCGTGCGACCTGCGGGAGCAGGCAAACGAGAGGAGCCCAGCGCGTCCAGGCCAGCCGCTCGCCCGCGGCCCACCCGCGCAGGTCGCTCAGTCCCGCGAGCCGCATCGCCTCCCTCGTGCAGATCGTCTCCGCCTCTTCGCGATCGGACCCGAAGCGCGCGGCCAGGTAGTCCGAGACCTTCAGCCCCAGGTTGGGAAGGAAATCGGCGCCGATCACCTCCCGCCGCGGCTCGCCCAGGAAGTAATAGAGGTTGTGCTCCGCCAGAGCGCGCAGCGTGGCGGGCGAGGAGCGATGGGCCGGACGGCGGCGCATGCGCGCCAGCTCCCGCCGCATGAGCCGCACCGCCTCCCCGCGGCGCGGCCGGAAGCCGATTTTCTGGTAGAACCACCAGGCCCCCGAGCGGATCGCTTCCTCGTTCTCGTGTCCCAGCTGGTACGGGAAGATGGTGAAGGCGTCGGAACCGAAGAGATGCCGGGCCGTGGCGAGCACCTTCCCGTAGATCGGTCCCGCTTCCATGCCGCGATAGGTCTCGAAGACGTTGTAGGCAATCTCCGACGATCCGAACAGGGCGCTCACCAGGACGTAGCCGACTGGGACGCCGTTCTTCAGCGTCAGGAAGGCGTAGACCGCTTCCAGCAGCAGGCGGCGCGAGGGCATCGCCCCGAGGCAGGCGAACCGCAGCCCCTCGTCCCACACCACCATCCGGACATCCCGCGGACTGGCGTAACAGAAAAGATCGAGGTCCCGCTGGCGCGCCACCATCGCCGCCCGCGCCAGCTCGATGATGCGATTGGCGCGCGCGGGCCCCACGCTGCGCACGGCGCGCGGTGCTGTGAGCAGGTCCTCGGGAAGCCTCGGACGGGCGCGCGGAATCTCCCGCCGCACGAAGACCACGGGGCTGCCCGGCAGATAAGCGTGCGAGCGCGACGGCGTGCCGGGCGATGCGGCGAGGCGCAGCGGCAGATCGATATCGTCGTAGACCTTCTCGCGCACGAAAGCATCGGCGCGCAGCGCGGCGAGGCGCCGGACGAGAAAGGCGGCGCGCGTAGGCGCTCTTCCCTTGAGGCGGCGCAGCCATTCCTCCAGTCCCAGGTCCCACTCATCCAGACCCGGCGTCTCGGCGAAGTGCACCAGCAGGGGCAGGAACGATTCGATCCGCTCCCGGTTCTTGAGACGGCCCCAGTCGAGGTGTAGCGCCTCCGGCCAGCGGCTCTCCAGCCACTCGGCGGTGGCGGCGAAGAAGCGAAATCGGGTGTCGGTCCCAGCAATGCCGCTGTCGGCAAGCTCGGCCCGGTGCCGGCGCAGATCTTTCCGGCGGGCGAAGCCGGCAAGCATGCGGACCACCTGCCTGAGGATCGCGGGATTGTCGGGATAGGCGCGCAGACGGCAGAGGATCTCGTGCAGCTTCGCCACCTCCGCAGGAGTGGCGAGCGCGGCCGCCGACAGCGATCCAAGAAGGTCGAGCTTGGCGGCGGAATCGGCGGGTGTGTAACGCGCCGCGACGCGCGAGAGGCGCCTGAGCTGGCTGGAGGCTCGACGGACCAAAGAGCTCCCCGCGCCGGGGGAAGGAAGGCGGCGCGCCGGGATGCTACTTGCGCCCCGCGGCCGAGTCAATGTCTGTGAAAGGCGGGTCTAGAAGGTGCGGGCGCGGCTCAGCCGGTGAATTTGTATCCCATCCGGTGGACCGTGATCAGGTACTTCGGCTCGCCACGCGGGTCCTCGATCTTCTTCCGGAGCTTCGCCACGTGCATGTCGACGGTGCGTGTCAGCGGCGCGGTGTCGTAGCCCCAGACGGCATCCAGCAGCGCATCGCGGTCGACCACCTCGCCCCGGTGCTGGATGAAATACTCCAGCAGCCGCAGCTCGCGCGGCGACAGGTCCAGGAGCTTTCCTTTCTTGCGCGCCTCCCCCTTCTTGAAGTCGACGTCGACGTCGCCGAAGCGATACGCCTCCAATCCGGTCCGCTGGCCCGGGCCGCGCCGCAGAATCGCCTCGACCCGGGCCATCAGCTCCAGAAAGCCGAAGGGTTTGGTGACATAGTCGTCCGCCCCGAGCTTGAGGCCCAGGACCTTGTCGATCTCCTGGCCGCGGGCGGTCAGCATCAGGATGGGGACCTGATTGCCTTCCTTGCGGATCTGCTTGCAGACGTCCAGTCCGCTCATTTTCGGCAGCATCACGTCCAGGATGATGACGTCGGGCGAAGCTTCCCCCGAGAGCTGCAGCCCGGCGGCGCCGTCGCGCGCCAGGACCACCTCGTACCCTTCGTAGGAAAAGCCGTCGCGCAAGGCCGTCGACATGGCCTCGTCGTCTTCGACGATCAGGACTTTCGGCATCATGCTTCCTCCACGCGGCTCACGCTTCCCGCTGCAGCCCCGGAATCGCCGCTCCCTCCGGGGCTCGCGCCGCCGCGCCGCCGCGCCCCGGCTGCGTCATCGGCAGGATGAGGGTGAAGCGGCTGCCGCGCCCCGGCTCGCTCTCCACGCAGACGTCGCCGCCGTGCGCCTGCACGATGTGATGCACGATCGACAGTCCCAGGCCGCTCCCTTTTACGTCGTGCACCAGCCCGGTGCTCACCCGGTGGAAGCGCTCGAAGATCTTCTTCTGCTCCTCGCGCGCGATACCGATCCCATGATCCTGGACCGAGATGAGGAGCCATTCCCCGTCCTGGTCGAGCCGGACCGCAATTTCCTTCGCGTCGCCCGAGTATTTCACCGCGTTGTCCAGGAGGTTGTGCACCGCCTGGCTGATGGCGTCGGGATCCAGGTCGACCGGCGTGATGGGCTTCTCGGGCCCCTCGAAGCGGATCCGGTATCCCTCGGGGGCGAGGCGGATCTCGAAGCTGCGCAGCACCGAAGCCACTACCTCGCCGACGTCGACCCGACAGAAGCTATAGGTCTTGCGTCCCGATTCGATGCGGGCGAAATCGAGGATGTTGTTGATCAGCCCCGTCAGCCGGCGGCTCTCCGCCTCGATGTACTCGCCGTAGACCTGCACCTTCTCGGGACTCTTGACCCGGCCCAGGCGCAGCAGCTCGGCGAACACCCGGATCGAGGCCAGCGGCGTGCGCAGCTCGTGCGACACATTCGATACGAAATCGGATTTCATCTCCGACAGCTTCATCGCCTTGCCGGCGGAGCGGAAGGCGAACGCCAGGGCGCCCAGCAACGTCAGGGCCAGGAGGATTGACAACGAAAGATTGAAGGCGAAGCTGGCGCTGGCCAGCTCCTCCGGCATGTTGCGCGCCGAGGTGAAGTCCATGGTCCAATCGGCGAAGACGAAGGGGAAGCGCGCGGTGACTGTCTCTCCCTTACCGTCCCCCGCGCCGTAGGCGACCACGATTTGACCACCGCGATCGCGCACCAGGATCGTCTTGTCGTCCGCTCCCGAGGTCGGGAAGAAGGTCGTCATCGTCTTGCGGATGATGGGGGTCAACAATTCTTTGCGGAAGTATTTCTCGTCCAGCACCATCCCGGCGACCCCCACGATGCCGCGATGCTCATCCACAATCGGGTTCAGGATGATGCGGTAATCGGGGCTGCGCTCGTCGACGATGAGCGAGAATCCCTTGCCCACCGAGCCCAGCCGCACCATCTGCCACGGGCTGGCCGCCATGACGATCGCCATCGACTCGTCGGAGGCGAGAGGCCGCTTGAGGGAATGGTCGTCCGGATCGTAGAACAGGAAGTTGCCGAACTCGGAGCGGGTGAAATCGGCCAGGAAGAGGCGGCGCGCCGCCGGCACCGGCTTCTTCTTCCAGTACCAGGCCGCCTCTTCCAATCGCTGCCCGGTCGAGTCGAAGATGGATGGCGACAGGTTCAGCGCCCGCTCGGCGGCGGCACGGTAGAAGTATTGGACTTCCGTTCCCACTGTCTCCAGGAGGGTGTGCAAGGCGGCCTTGTGCGCCAGGGCGGAAGCCTCCTTGAGGTGCCCCAGCCAGACGAACTGCATCCCCAGCATGAACAGCAGCGGGACGAGCACCGCGGCGAAGCAGATCCAGAGGGTGTGTCGCCGGAAATACTCTCGGAGCATGGTCCGTTCCTTTCTGGAGAGCGGCTTCGAGTATACGGCGTTTCCCCCGTCCCGAATCGCGAGCCCGTGCTGCTTTTACAGTTTGTTGACAACTGACACATGTTTTTACTTCGCCGGGTGCGACATTTACAGGCCGCGGCGCTACACTGCCCGGCGTCGACTCGAAACCGGATGTCCCCCGCTGCCACAGGCCCAAGGTCGCCCGGGGGCTCCCCCCAAACCGGAGGAAGCGGTCCCATGAAGAACGTCAACCGGATCGGAATCGCGGCGCTGGCGCTTGCCCTGGCGCTGCCGGCGTGGGCCGGCCACAACGGCGAGAAATGCAATTATCCGACGCAGGAATGCCTCGACCACATGGCCGAGAAGCTGAAGAGCTCGGGCTGGGTGGGTGTCGAGCTCGACTACAACGAGGCGACCGGTATCCCCACCGTGACCAAAGTGGTGCCGGGGAGCCCGGCGGAGGCGGCCGGAATCCAGCCCGGCGACGTCTTCGTGGCGCTGAACGGCGTCAAGATGATCAAGGACAACGAAGAAGCCCTGAACGCCGCCAAGAAGGAATGGAAGCCGGGCCAGTCGGTCACCTACACGATCAGCCACAACGGCTACGACAAGAAGGTCGATCTGACCCTGGCGCCGATGCCAGCCGACGTCATGGCGGTTTGGATCGGCAAGCACATGCTCATGCACGCGAACACCCAGGTGGCCGACAAGAAGTAGTCGAACCCCTTTCACCGCCGGCGGGCATCCAACAAGGAACCCCTCCTTACCCCCCCACGATGCCCCGGATGCCCGCCGGCGTTCCTTTCCCAGCCCCCCTCTGATTCCCGCCGGTCGCCGATGTCCTCGAACTGGTCATTCCACCCCGGCCGCATGTCAGGCTCGCTGACAGGTTCGTTTCCGGTCCTGCTGGAACCGACCGGCCCGGGATCAGGCAATCGGCCCGCTTGCCGTCCGACCCGCTTCCCATGAGTACGACAGGCCGATCAGGGCGTCTGTTGCCCGCGGAAGGACCAAACCTATATTTACCCCGTTATGGCGAAGATTGGACGCTATGTGATCGAGGCCGAGATCGGCCGGGGAGCGATGGGCATCGTCTACCTGGCCGGCGATCCCAGGCTGCAGCGCCAGGTCGCCGTGAAGACCTATTCTCTTCCCGAAGGTCTCGACCGCGAGCGGCTGAAGGAGTTCCAGACGCGCTTCCTGCGCGAGGCGCAGGCGGCGGCGTCGCTGTCCCACCCCGGCATCGTCGTCGTGTACGACGCCGACGAGGACAAGCGCCTGGGGCTGCCTTTCATCGCCATGGAATATGTCCCGGGCCGCTCCCTCCGGCAGCTCCTGGAGAAGGGAGGGCGCATCGCCCCCCGCTGGGCCTTCCGCATGGGCGTGGTCCTGTCGGACGCTCTGCGGCTGGCGCACCAGGCGGGAATCATCCACCGCGACATCAAGCCCGCCAACATCCTCCTGAAGGCCCCCGACGGGGCTCCCAAGATCGCCGATTTCGGAGTGGCCCGGCTGTCGACTTCGGACCTGACGCGATCCAGCACGGCGCTGGGCTCGCCCGCCTACATGTCCCCGGAGCAGATCCGCGGCGTCGAGCTGGACGGCCGCAGCGATCTTTTCTCTCTCGCCGTGGTGCTCTACGAGGCGTTTTGCGGGCGGCGCCCTTTCGCCGGGGAGGATCTGGCGGCGCTCGCCTATGCCATCGCCCATGACGAGCCGGTGCCGATCAGCCAGCGCGTCAACGATCTCCCACCGGCGCTGGACGAGTTCTTCCGCCACGCCCTGGCCAAGGACCCGTCCCGTCGCTTCGCGGACGGCGGAGCCTTCCGGGAGGCGCTGATCGAAGTGGCGCGCAGCACGCCTCCAGCCTCCGAGCCCGTCCGGGCCGTCGTACCGGTCGCGCCCGATCCTCCGGCGGAGCGGGCTGCGCTCCAGATCCCGGCACGTCGCCGCGGACGCAAGAAGGGCGGGCGGTCGCCGAAAAGGCTGCTCGGGCTCAGGGTGGCCGCCGCGGCGCTGCTCGCGGTGAGCCTGGCCGGCGGGGCGATCTTCTGGTTCCTCAGGCCGGCGCACTTGAAGCTGGAGGCGAAGAGCACGGTGCAGGCAGGGCGCATGAGCCTGACGCTGGACGGCGAGGAGGTCTATTCGCGCCAGCTGTCGGCGCCGCGCAGCGGCAATGCCGTGGTCGGCAAGCTGCTGGGGCGCAACCAGGAATCGTTCGAGGACTGGATCCGGATTCCGCCCGGCAAGCACGAGGTGGCGGCGCGCGTCTTCTCGGAGGATGCCGGCCCCGATTTCCGCGATTCGATCGTGGTGGACCTGAAGGCGGGAGAAGTCCGCACCCTGCGGATGGTCGCGGGGCGTTCGTTCGGATCGCCCGTTTCATTGAAGCTGGATTGAAGCCCGGCAGCCGTCCATCCGCCGGGAAACAGGAGGACTCATGAAGGAGAAGAAAGATCACGCGGAAACCACGCAGTTCGACCCGGGGATGGGACGCCGCCGGCTGAAGGAAGGCCTTGTCTCTCCCGACACCGGAATCTTCCTGCGCGTCGAGAGTGGTCCGGGAGCGGGACGGAGCTGGACCTTTTCTCCGGGAGGCGTCTACCTGATCGGACGGGAAGGGGCCGACGTGGCGCTGGAGGACGAGAAGGTCTCCCGCAAGCACGCCGAGCTGGGACTGTACGGCCCCGGCGCCTTCGTCCTGCGCGATCTGGCCAGCACCAACGGCACCCGCCTGAACGGCAAGCGGATCTCCGACAAGGTGAAGCTCAACCATTGGGACGAGATTCGCGTGGGCGACACGGTGCTGCGCTTCTCGGTGGTGGAAAAGTCGGTGCGGGTTGCTTCCTAGCTGAATAGAAGTCACCGCAGCGGACTGCACGGGGATACATCGCAAAGGAATACCAGGCGTTCAGGGTTCACGCAATTTGGGTACGCGACACTAGGCGGTCCGGCGCAGCGCCAGGATCGTGGCGTCGTCCTGCGGCCGGCCTCCCTGGAACGCCCGGACCCGGGTGGCCAGGGCGGCGCAGAAATCGGCCAGGCCGAGCGCGCCATGGGACGCGAGAGCGCCGGCGAGGTGCGGGCCGCCGAAGAAATCGCCTTGCGGGTTGCGGGCTTCGGTGATGCCGTCGGTCAGAAGCACGAGACGATCGCCGATTTCCAGCCGGCACTCACGGGTCGCGTACTCGCGCTCCTCCAGGATGCCGAGAATCGGACCGGTCACCTCCCCCATCGTCGCAACCTTCCCATCCGGACTCAGCCGGTACGGCACCGGATGCCCCGCGTTCGCATAGGACAGCTTCCCGCTCGACACCTCGTACCAGCCCAGGTAGAGCGTCACGAACATCGAGCCGAGCCGCGCGCCGCAAAGGATGCGGTTGGCTCGCGCCAGCGTCTCTCCCGGAGAGTGGGTCGAAGGAGCAAGGAAGCGGATGACCGATCGGGTGACACCCCGGAGGACCGCCGCGGGAACGCCCTTGCCCGAGACATCGGCCAGGACCAGGGCCAGCGTGGTATCGGAGAGGAAGAAGAAATCACCGTAATCACCCGAGGCGAGCCTCTCCGTCAGGTCCAGGGCGTGCAGCTCCATGCCGGGACGGCTGGGGAAGGCAGGAAACGGATCGCGAATCGGGGAATCGGGCCGAGGAAGCCGGCCGCCGGGGACGCGCGCCGCCCGCTCGGTGCGGGCCAGACGCTGCAACGCTTCCAGATCGGTCCAGAGGTTGGAAGCCATGCGATCTCTCCAGGATCGCCGGCAGTCTAGGCCGCCCGGATGTAAATTTCGACGACGCTTCCGTAAAAAGTTGTCACCGGCCGCCGGGGGTGGACGTCAGGGGGAATCCCGCCTGCTTCCAGGCGCGCATGCCGCCCGTCACATTGAAGACCTTGCGGAAGCCGGCGCGCAGGAGAACGCTGGAGGCGGTGCTGGAGCGCATCCCGGTCGCGCAGATCACCGCCACGGGCTCGTCCGGCGACCATCCCAGCTCCGCGAGGCGCGCGGGAAGCTGCCTGTAGCTCATCAGGCTCGCCTCCTCGAGATGGCCCTCGCGCCATTCCGAAGGCTCCCGGACATCGAGGACCCCTATCCCTTCGGATTTCCTTCTCTCCCACAGCTCCTCCACGCTCAGCTGCGGGAGGGTCGATACCGCCAAGCCTCCTGCCCGCCAGTCGTGCATCGTCACGAAGCCCGACACGCGGCCATCCAGTCCGACAAACGCCAGCTTGAAGGCCGCTTCCTGCGCGGCCCTCTCATCCTCCGCAACCAGGAAGATCTCCCCTTCCGGCGGGAGCATCCATCCGGCCCGCTGCTCGAACTCGGAGCTCGAAGCGGGGACATGCAGGGCCTCCGGCAGATGTGACGCTCCGAAATCCGCCGGAGCGCGGATGTCCAGCGCCACGGCGCCTCGATCGAGCGCTGCGCCGGCGGCGCGAGCATCCAGCGGGACGGGCCGCGGCGCCTGCATTGTCAGGGGCTTCGCCCCCTGGTTGATGGCAACGATGTTGAGCATGTTTGCCGGGCGCGCCGGCTGATCGGCGAGCATGTGGGCCGTGAACGATTCGAGATCCCGGCACTGAAGCGAGGGATTGCTCAGCTTCTCGTAGCCGACGGTGGTGGCAAACTTGCCACTGGTGGCCCGCCCTCAGGTGGAACCGGCCAGATGGCCCGGATAGACCTCGACGAAATCGGGAAGGGCGAGCAGCTTCGGAAGGGCTTCCCGGAACAGGATCGCCGCTCCCTCACGGCCGTCCTGCGCCAGATCGGGACGCGCGAGATCCCCCACCATCAGGAAGTCGGCGGTGAGCAGGCACCAGGGATGAGGACCTCGGTCGAGATCGCGCAGCAGGAGATTGATCTGCTCGGGGCGGTGCCCGGGCATGGAAATCACCTCGGCCTCGACTTCTCCGAAGCGGATCTTCTGGCCGGGATCCAGCCAATCGGCGGGATAGGAAACCCGCGCGGCGCGCGGCAGCAGGAGCGAGGCGCCGGTGGATTCCGCCAGACGCCTTGCTCCCGAGACATGGTCGGCATGGCTGTGGGAATCCACGACTCGCGTAATCCGGGAGGATTTGCGCGCCGCGGCTTCAAGATAGGGAGAGACATCCCACAGGGGATCGAAGACCAGGCACTCTCCCGTGCGCGTGGACCCCACCAGGTAAGCGGCGCACCCCGTCGCCTCGCGGACCACCTGCTGGAACCACATGCAGTAAAGCCTCCGGGATTCCGCCCGCCCGTCACATCGGGGTGATGGTGAATTTCCCGAAGGAGAAGCCCACGTTGACTCCGCGGCCTGTTCCCTTCAGAGCCAGGGAGACTTCGCCCTTGGTCATCGCCTGTGCATTGGCGGATTTTCCCGCCCCCGCGCCGGCCTCGGACTGGGCGTAGGAGCCGTACAGCTCCTGGATGTTCTTGGCCCCGCTGAAGTGGCCGGTGCCGTTGAGCACTTCCGACTTTCCGAAGGTGATGCCGCCTCCCTTCGATTTGACCGCGACCTTGGCGGTCGCGCCATTGTCGCACTTGATGGTCCCCTCGCCCTTGGAAGTGGCATAGAAAGCCGACCACCCGGAAAGATTGAATTCCATGTCGCATTCGATCAGTCCTGTCTCCGACTTCGCCGACGCCGGCTTCGCCTCGTCACCTTTTTTGGCGTCGTCCGATTCAGCGAGGGCAGGAAACGCGACGAGCGACAGGATCAGGACTGCGGATCCGAAAAGCTTTCTGCGTAACATGAAATGCCTCCGTGAGCGCGCTATTTTCTCCAGCGCGGGCGCCTGCATCGAGACTGCCGGAGTATAGCATCGGCGCCGGTTGCACCGGCAAAGGGGGCGGCGTAGAGTCGGCCCGGCCGGAGGGAGCGATGCAGCGGAGGCTTATCTTTACCGTCGCGTGGATCGGGATGTGCCTCCTGCCCGTCACGCAGGCCCAGGAGAAAGAGGAGCCCGAGGAGCGCGTGGAGCTGCCCGGATTGGCCTGGCTCGCCGATCTGGCCGGATCGTGCTGGACGGGCAGCACCCGAGAAGGGAAAGTGAAGGACACGCAATGCTACGGCACGCAGTATGGAAGATTCCTTCGGGGGACGATCCAGCTCGGCAATCCGGACGATGACCCGGGAAGATCTCCGTATGAAGGCGATTCGGTCTGGGCCTGGGACCCGAAGAAAAAGAAGATCTCGTTCTATTACTGGTCGAGCGCCGGAACCTTCGGCGTCTCCGACGGACTGGTGGATGGAGAGATGATCCGCTTCCCGGATCCTCCCAGGCTCGACGCCAGGCAGCCTCCGACGCGATCCACCTGGATCCGGCTGGACGGGAACTCGTACAAGGTGATCCGCGAGAAGAAGATCAAGGGAGCGTGGAAGGAGACCGACTCGGTCGTCTACACGCGCGTCATTCCCTGAACCGCCCGGCCGCGAAGCTCGCCGGCGGCCCGCGGCGGCACACCCCGGCGGCCCCATGAACCGGCGCGACGCCCCCTTCCTGCAGGAAACCTTTCGCCGCATCATCCGCCATCGCTGGTGGATCCTCTCCCTCTACGCGCTTCTCTTCCCCGTTGCCGTCGTGCTGGCGATGCGGGTTCCCACCGACAATTCGATCGATCGCCTGATCGTCCGGGACGATCCCGACTATCTCGCCCAGGAAGCCTTTCGCAAGCTCTTCCCGGAAGGCGAGCATGTCGTGCTGCTGGCCGAGGCGGCCGATCCTTTCGCCCCGGGGGTGGTCCAAAAGGTGGAGGAGATTGAAGCGCGCCTTGCAGGGCTGCCGGGGGTCCGCACCTTCTCGGCGCCTGCCCTGTTCCGCCGCGCCGACGCAGTGGCCGGCGCGCGTCAGGATTTCCGGCGCTTCGCGACCGGCACCGAGCTGCTGCGCAAGCAGGGACTCGTGGGCGACGATTTCCTGGGGATCGCGGTCGAGATCGGGGGCGGCAGCGCCGGCGAAAGGAGCAAGAACCTGGCCGCCATCGACCGGGCCCTGGCGCCGATCGAGTCGGCGCCGGCCCCGCTGCGCGCCTTGCGGAAGATCGGCGGCCCTTACGTGGATGCCTACCTGGAAGCGGAGACCCGCAGCTCCTCGACGCGCTACTTTCCTTTGTTCGGCTTGTTCATCGTCGGCATCAATCTGGCGCTGTACCGCTCCGTGCGGACCCTGGCGGCCTTCCTGATCACGCTCGCCGCCAGCGTTGCTTTTACGATGGCCTTCGCACGTCTGGCGGGATATGCCTCGACCATCGTCTCGTCCCTCGTCCCCTTGACGGTCCTGATCACCTGCACCGCGGCCCTCGTCTACATCCAGTCCCGCTATGCGGAGAACCCCGAGGGAAACGATCCGGAGACTCACCAGATTTTCACGCTGGCCAACAAGTTCCTGGCCACCAGCGCTTCGATCTTCGCCGCCGCGATCGGCTTCGCGGCACTCGCCGTCTCGAAGATCCGGCCCATCCGGGAAATGGGGCTGTGGGTTGCTGCGGGGCTTCTCCTGACCTGGGTTGCCGTCTTCACTCTCTTCCCCGCCCTGCAACGCATCCTCCGGACCCCGATCCTCCCCCGCCGGACCGCGGCGGGCAAGCTGCTCCTGCGTCTCCTCGAAGCTCTGCCGCGCTTCTCGTACCGCTGGCGCTGGGCGCTCCTGGCCGGCTCGCTGATCCTGATGGGGGCCGGCGCCGTGGCGCTCACCGGCGCGGGCCGCACCATCGCCCCGATGCGCCTGCAGACCGACGCCCTCGATTACATCGACCCCGATTTGCCGCTCAGCCGGGACACGCGCCGGTTCGAGAAGGCGATCGGCGGACTGTCGGTGGTGCAGATCTGGGTCTCCTCCCCGGCCGGCCGGATCCTGGATGCCGGCGTGCTGCGCGGTCTCGAGGAGCTCTCGGTGAAGCTGGAGTCCGATGCACGGATCGGATCGGTGACCGGACCCACGACGATGCTGCGCTGGATGCGCTATCTCGCCGGAGGGGCGGATCGGCTGGACGGAGATGACGCAGCGTGGGAAGGGCATGCGGCGACGATGGAGGGGCTGATGCTGCAGGAGCCGGAGCTGCGCTCCTTCGTCGACGTGGCGGGCCTGTCGGATGCGCGCCTGACGCTGATCTACCGGGCGGAGGAGTTCCAGGGCGTCGAGCCGCTCAAGCGCCTCGTCCGGACGATGTGGGACTCCGTCGCGGCCACGGACCCGGCGCTGTCCGGCTGCCGGATGCGGCTGGTGGGAGAAGGGATGCTGCAGGCGAAGATCGCGCAGCACATGGTCCCCACCCTGACGGAGAGCTTCTTCCTGACCGCGGTCATCATCTTCCTGGCCTTCTTGCTGGTCTTCCGCAGCGGCGCCGCGCGGATCATGGCGATGATCCCGTCGCTGTTCGCCATCCTGGTGATGTTCCTGGTGATGCGGCTGACCGGGATCCCGCTGAACGTCGCCACCATCCTGATCGCCTCCACGGTGCTGGGGGCCTCGGAGAACGACCAGATCCACTTCTTCTATCACTTCCAGGAGAGGCGCAGCTCGGGGACCACCGAGCAGGCGCTGGCGCATGCGCTGCGCATCGCCGGCCGGGCGATCGTCTTCGCGACCTTCATCAACGCCGGAGGCTTCCTGGCGCTGGCGCTGTCGCGGCTGCCGCCGATGCGCCAGTTCGGGATCGTCACTTCCAGCGCCTTCGTCCTGTCGATGCTGGCCAGCTTTACCGCGCTGCCGGCGGCTTTGTGGATCTTTTCGCGCGAGTCGCCGGCGGGGAAGGCGGGACGCTAGCCGGAAACGGCTCAGCGCGGGTCCTCGTACCAGTAGGTGCGGATGAGCCGCTGCAATGAGGCGCGGTCGAACAGCCCGCCCCAGGCAAAGCGCAGCATCCCGGAGAAATAGTGCCAGTCTCCGTGGCGATCGAACTTGCGGGCCGAGGCGATCGCCTTCACTCCCTGCAGGCGCTCGAAGCGCTGCCCACGCCGGCGGCCGAAGCGCTTGAGCTTCAGCAGGAAATCGACGTCCTCGGCGTAGAGCCGGCTCTCGTCGTAGCCCCCCAGCTCGATGAAATCGTCGCGGCGGCAGAAGACGACCCCTCCGTCGACGCCGAGAATCCGGACCAGCGGGACGAGCGCGACATAAGTGAGCGCGATTCCCGTGGACCAGCGCTCCATCGTCATCCCCGTCGCGCCGCCCACCACCTTCTCTCCCTCCAGTGCCGCCTCGATGGCGTTGAAGGTGTCGGGATGGACCATGGTGTCGGCGTCGACGAAAGCGAGAATCTCACCCTTCGAGGCGCGCGCGCCGCCGTTGCGGGCGGCGGCGATGACGCGCTTGGAGACCGGCACCACCCGGCATCCGCGCGTCTGCGACACTTCGGCGGTGCCGTCGGTCGATTCGTTGTCGGCGACCACCACCTCGACCGCCCCCGCGCCCCGACGGTAGCGGGCGCGCGCCGCAGCAATGCCGGCGAGCAGGCGAGGCAGGTACTTCTCTTCGTTGTGGGCGGGGATGACGACGGAGAGGCGGGGCTCGGGAGCCTGGAACGCGGGCGGGCCGGGAATCGTCACCGGCCCGCCGTTGCCGTTTTCCATCAATGCCGCCGCTTCAGGGCTGCCCGGCCTTGCCCGCGGCCGGAATCGGCCCCTTGGCGTTCCAGGCAATCGTGAAGCCGTTCTTGTGGTCCTGGGTGAACTTCGTCTCGCCGTCGAAGTGGTGCTTGGAGTAGGCAAGGACGAACCCTTCGTTCGAGTTGGAGAACCAGTACTGCAGGTTCTTGATCACTACCGGCTGGCCCTTGTTGGGACGCAGCGTCGAATCCTTGTCCAAGGTGATCTCGGCCAGGCCGCTGGCCATCTTGGCGTGCGACATCTTGGGAGTGTCTTCCCAGCTGATCGAGTCGTCCCGGGTGCTGAACTTCTTCCAGGTCACGTTGAAGACGATGCCGAACACCTTCTGGATCGCTTCCTTCTGGGCGGGAGACGACTTGGAATCGAAGGTCATGACCGCCCAGTTGGTGGGCATTCCGGGTCCGGGGTTGGTGTGCCACTCGCCTCCCAGATCTCCGGTCACCCAGACAATCTGGTCGGAGATATCCGTCGCGCCGTAGTGGCTCCCCTTGCGGAACTTGTAGACGTTGTTGAACTGGCACATGTGCTCGTCGGCGGAGGGGCCGAAGTAGCAGGTGCAGAACAGCGGGCAGGAGCAGCCCTCGATGGTGTCCGCGGTCACGTCGTAGGTGTTGCTTGGAGCGGGCGGCACGGCCAAGGCGACCGCGGCGGCGGCGATCAGGATCAGGAGCGCGAGAATCGGCTTCCTCATTTTTCCTCCAAGACGCTCGGTTCCATGGGGTGGCGGGGATGAGATCAGACCGAAAGAGAGCCTAAACGCGCGGGATTTTAGCGGTTTAGGGCGGAAGTCGTCAAGATTCCCTGGCTTCCCTGCAGAACCGGGGGACAAGCAGAACGCATCCTTGACCAATCATGGACGTGGGAGTAAGTTCTCCTCAGCTCCCATCTCCTTGGGTATATTTCTTGTGAAGTCATCCGGCCGTCGCCGACTCCTTGCTGTCATCGCAGCGCTTCTCAGCGTCGGCGGATTCCATTTCTCGTCACCTCTCCACGCCCGCGACTTGACGCTGCAGGATCGCCTGCGCGCGCAGGAGGCGATCGAGCGCGTGTATTACGCGCATCAGATCGGGGCGACGCGCTCCTTCGAGGAGGCGGTCCCCCAATTGGTCCTCGAGAAAAAGGTCCGCACCTATCTCCAGCAGGGCGCCGCGCTCGAGGAGATCTGGAAGACACCGGTCACCAGCGAGATGCTGCGCGCCGAGACGGATCGGATGATTCACCAGAGCCGCATGCCGGATCGCCTGCGAGAGCTGTTCGCCGCCCTGGACAACGACCCGTTCCTGATCGAAGAGTGCCTCGCCCGCCCCGCCCTCGTGCAGAGACTGGTGAGCAACTTC
>DASTZC010000004.1 GCA_035764505.1 Candidatus Polarisedimenticolia bacterium | reverse complement strand
GCAATCGTTTTCACGATCGGCGGGGCGTTGACGGCCAGTGGGCAGGGTCAACGAGGTGGAGTTCCCGAACCCTACACACCCAAACCGGATGCCAAAGACCTGAAGTCCGTGCTCTTCAGGTGGATGTGGGCCGAAGGCATGTTGAAGGGCCACGACGAACGCGACATGGTCGCAACCCTCGAATATCAAGGAAAAGGCACGATTCAGGTCGAGGGCCAACCGTGTACCCTTACGAAATATCGCGCGAGCACGAACTACCAGACCCTCAGTCAGCGAATTCAGTACTCGTGCACACGCCCGAATGGACAGACGTACTCGAACATCGAGGTGGTCAGCGGACTGTACGCCTGGGACGAAGACACGCCCGGCGCGCAGATCGGTCCGGCGAAAGGAAAAGTCACTCCGATGTCGGCGGCCGTGCAGGATCGCCTGATCCGCATCTGGGCGAGCCCGCAGGGCGCACCCAAGGCCGCGGTGGCTGGAACAACGGAGACGTTCTGGTTAGGAGCCAACCCAGGCACTCTGTTCGCGGACGGGGTGGCGAAGGTGGGCCAAACATCAGTGTCGTGGGAGTCCGGTAAGCCGGTGGTGACGTTCCCGATTCCCGGAGTTGCGGGCGCGACCGCAACAGCCACGCTGGATGCGAAGTACATGGTCGAGCGCGTGGTCGTCAAGAACGGCTCGACGACCACGGAGTTCTCCTTCAGCGACTATCAAGACTGGAACAACCCGCTAAACAGGATCGAGGTGCTCTATGCAGGAAAAATGGTGGAGCGCCGGAACGGCGCGGTCGTTCGCGATCTGACGACGACCGAGACGGAGACGGGCAACGTATATGTGGTTGCGCCCGTTCCAGCCAGCGTCAAGGCGGCCATCCAAGTCACGGGGCAGCTCCCGCGCGGCATGATAGCCAAGGCGGAGCCTCAAGTCAACAAGTCGGCGCCTACGCCGCGGCTGGGGGGGCATCCTGACCTCACGGGAAACTACACTTATTCGGACTGGATTGGAAACTACATGACCGGTGGCGGGCGCCGTCGCGGTCCGACGCAAAAAGCCGACGTCACCCGGCAGGACAATCAAACGTACGACTTCGAGCTGTACTCGCCGTCGCGGTTCGGCAATATGGGACGTCCGACATACAAGCCGGAACTCTGGGACAAAGTTCAGCAGCTCGACATGTGGACGAACAAGTATGACCCGGTGATGACCTGCCAGCCCCTCGGCGTCCCGCGGGAAGGCCCGCCCCGGCGCATCTATCAGACAGACAGAGACGTAACCTTTATCTACACGGGCGGCGACGCCGGCGGCGGATACGGCGAGTACCGCATCTTTCCGACCGATGGCCGCCCGCACCGCAAGGAGGCGGAGTTGGACATCTTGTATTTGGGCGATACGGTGGGGCGCTGGGAGGGCGACACTCTGGTGCTCGACGGTATCGCATTCCCCGATTCGACGTGGCTGGGGCGCGGAGGTTTGATCCACTCCGACCGGATGCACGTCATCGAGAAATTCACGCGTCAGGGCGATGCGCTCTTATACGACGTGACGGTAGAAGATCCTGAAATGTTTGTGGAGCCGTGGGTGTTGCCGACACGGATCGTGACGCGCAACCCGAATCCCGACGCCGGGCTTATCCGGGAGCGGGGCAACTGCGAGGTTTTCGAGACGGAGCAGGTGTCGTCGCAGATTCGCCACTAGGGCTGTGACCTGCATTTCGGCCAAAACGTAACGCTCAGGTTGTGTTAGCCCCTCGAATCGGGGACACTTGCTCTTGCTGTTCGATCTTGTCGCAATGCCGCCACCTTATCAAGCACCACTCTGACGCGGTTCGTAAGGGCGGTCTTGAGCAAATCAACATCGCTCGGCGCATCCGCATGATTGTGGGGCCTGAAAGAGTGCGCGCGAGGCCCTTGGGCGTCCGATGGTCAATGACCGTTGCGGCGGGCAAGCGGCGTGCTTGAAGACCCACGCGCCGCACACCTGGTGATAGGGAGGTCACCGCGCTTCCGTGCGGCGACCAACAACAGAGTGAAGGTTAATGCCGAGCTCAGTTGTCCGACGGCTTCTGCACCTTGTCGATAACCATCACTTCCACCGGCGCCTTGGTGATTCTCATTTGCAATCCCAATTGCTGCTGCATAGCAGTGAATAGATCGGGAGGAGCATCGGCATCTGGCGCGGGCGCATCGGCGGCGGGAGGCCCGCCCCCAAACCCGGGGGTCTGGGACGGATCCGGGGTCCACTTCAGAATAAAGCTGTAACGGGTATCGCCTAAACCCGTTTGGTCGACTACCGGCTGTTCCATAAATTGGGCCTGCATGACACTCGCAAATTCCGCGATCGTTGCGTTGCGAACGTTGAATCCACGGGGCGGCGGTCCTCCAAATCCAGGAATAGGGACTGGAGCATTCTCTTCCTTCTTGATCTTCTCGCCGCCTTTCGCGACTGTGATTGCATACG
>DASTZC010000003.1 GCA_035764505.1 Candidatus Polarisedimenticolia bacterium | reverse complement strand
GATCCGGCCGGTCCCACTTGGCATCCGAGGTCTCTGATTTACGAGGGAGTTGCCGGCGCGAAGCGGTGTCGGAGCGGCCTTGGCATCCCCGTTGCTGATCGAAGGTGAGGTCGAGCTTCAAGGGGGAAGCAATGCGCTCCGAAAAGGGCTTCACGTTGATAGAGCTGCTGGTGGTGGTGGCGATTCTGGGGGTCATCTCCGCCCTGGCCATCGCGGCGCTGTCGAATGCCCTCGACAAGGGAAAGCAGAAACGAACCATGATGGACCTGCACTCCATTGCCGAGGCGACGGAAGCTTACAGCGTGGATCATGCCGTCTATCCCAAGGGCGTCCCCGATTGGGCCACGATGCGTCCACTCATCTCTCCTTTCTTCATACGCGAGCCGCCCGATGCGGACGGATGGGCCCACTCCTGGACGGCCCTGACCGACGCGGGGGGGACCGAGTACAGTCTGGTGAGCCTGGGGAAGGACGGATTGCAGGGAACCTGGACGGGGGGCATGACCAACCGTTTCGAGTGCGACATCGTCTTCGCTTCAGGCCAGTTCTTCCAGTGGCCGCAGGGCACGCAACACTGACATCGGCACGGAAGAGCGGGTCGCGGCATTGGAGATTCCATGGCGGTAAGGCCGGCGATGCGGGATCGCAGGATCATTGTTCGCGATCGGCGTCGCATCGGCGTGCGCTACGGCACTGAGAGCGGGGAGTTCCTGGGCTACACCTCCGATCTCGGCGCCCGCGGTCTCTTCCTGCAAGCCAACAAGCTCTTCCCACCCGGCACCATCCTCCTGATGGAGCTGGAGCTTCCCGATGGCATCCGCAGGATGCGCGGCGCCATTCGCTGGGTCAAGGAGGTTCCTCCCGCTTTTCGCCGCAGCATGCGCGGCGGCATGGGAATCGAGCTTCTCCCGGAGGATTGAATCCTCTCTCCGCGGCGGTCCACGCGCGGAGCGCTCGCCGAGGGCCGCTCACTCTTGTCTGACAAGGGATGTCGTGTGGGACTATCCCTGAGCTCTCATAAGCTCAGGTGAGGTCTGCAGGGGTTGGTGCCGAAGGCGGGATTCGAACCCGCACGGTGTTACCCGCCACCCCCTCAAGATGGTGTGTCTGCCAGTTCCACCACTTCGGCACTTGCCTCGAAGGTAACGCTAGGGCTTCTTCGGTTCGGGCGTCGAGGGAGGCGCCTGAGCCGGTTGATTCGCGGGAGGCTGCGTTCCCTTCGTTGCCGGTGCGGTCCCGGCAGGAGCCGCGGGCGACGCCGCGTTCGGCGCCGGCGGAGGAACCACCGGAAGGGAAGTCGCCGCGGCCGGGGCGTTCTGCAGCACGTCGGAGGTCCGGCGCGAGGAGTACAGAGCCAGGGCCAGCGAAGTGAACATGAAGACGATCGCGGCGATGGTGGTCGCCTTGCTCAGGACGGTCGCCGCGCCGCGGCTTCCCAGGGCGGTCTGGCTGCCGCCCCCGCCGAAGGCTCCCGCCAGGTCGGCGCCTTTGCCGGTCTGCAGCAGCACGACCAGGATCAAGATGAGGCAAACGAAGAAGTGCAGAACGATGAGTGCGGCGTACATCATGTCTCCCTTGGTTTCTAGCCGGGCCAATCCGAGCCGGAGCCTTGTGGCGGAGGCGTCAATCTAGCACAGGGTGCCGGCGACGTAAAGGCGCCCTCACCATCCCGCCGCGGCGATGGCGGCGAAATCGACGGCCTTGAGCGAAGCTCCTCCGACCAGCACCCCATCCACGGCCTGGTGGGCCGCGAAGCCCGCGGCGTTGCCCGCCGTGACGCTGCCGCCGTAGAGAATCCGCACCTTGTCGCCGGCCGCCGCTCCCCAAAGCTGCTCGAGCTGGCGCCGGATCAGATGGCTCGCCTGGGCGGCGTCTTCGACGGTGGCCGAATGGCCGGTGCCGATGGCCCAGACCGGCTCGTACGCCACCGACAGGCGGTCCGCCGAGCCGGGGGAGACCTCGTCGAGGGCCCGGTCCAACTGCCGGATCAGCACCTCGTGCAGCCTGCCCGTCTCGCGCTCCACGAGCTCCTCGCCGATGCACAGGATGGGAGCCAGCCCTCCACGCAAGGCGGCGCGCAGCTTCTGGTTCACTCGATGGTCGGTTTCTCCGAAATAGATCCGCCGCTCCGAATGGCCCACCAGGACGTGCGTGCAGCCGACCGCCTCCAGCATCAAGTGCGAGATGGCGCCCGTGAAGGCGCCGACGTCCTCCCAATGCAGATCCTGGGCGGCCAGCTTCAGGCGGCTTCCCTGCAACGCGGCCGCCGTGGCGGCGAGGGAGGTATAGGGCGGCGCGATTACTATCTCCATCTGGTGCCGCGCCGGCACCTTCGCCACCAGCTCGCGGGTCAGGGCCGCAGCCTCAACGGGGGTGGTATGCATTTTCCAGTTCCCGACGATCAGAGGGATTCTCATGCCTGGGCTGGCTTGTCGGTGAGGGCGGCCACGCCGGGAAGCTCCACCCCGGAGAGGAACTCCAGGGAGGCGCCACCGCCGGTCGAGACATGGCTGAGCTTGTCGGATAGATGAAACCGCGCCAACGCCGCGGCCGTGTCTCCTCCGCCGGCGACGCTGCGCGCCCTGGAAGCGGCGATCGCCTCCGCCACGGCGCGCGATCCGGCGTCGAAGGGAGGGCGCTCGAACAAGCCGACGGGACCGTTCCACAGGATGGTGCGCGCGGCCGCGATCTCGCGCGCGAAGGACTCCGCGGTCACGGGGCCGATGTCCAGCCCGAGGCTCCCGTCGGGGATTTCGCGCGCCGCCACCACCTCCCCTTCGCCGGGCGATTCGAAGGAGCGCGCGATCCGATGATCGACAGGCAGGACCACCTTGACGCCGCATTGTTCCGCGTCCTTCAGGATTTGCGCGGCGATCGGCACGCTCGCCGGCTCGGTGCGCGAGGCGCCGACGCTCACGCCCAGCGCGGCCAGGAAGGTGTAGGCCATCGCCCCTCCGATCAGGACCACGTCGACGCGCGGCAGCAGGTTCTTCACGAGCTCCACTTTGTCCGAGACCTTCGCTCCCCCGAGAATCGCCACATAAGGCCGCTGCGGATTCACCAGCAGACCGCCAAGATACTCCAGCTCCTTCTCCATCAGCAGGCCCGCCGCGGCGGGGTCGAAATGCCGGCACAGGGCGGCCACTGAAGCGTGGGCCCGGTGGGCGCTCCCGAAGGCGTCGTTCACGTAGGCCTCGGCCAGCCGGGCGAGGCGAGCGGCGAACTCGGCGTCGTTTTTTTCCTCGCCGGGATGGAACCTCAGGTTCTCCAGCAGAAGAATCTCTCCCGGTTCGAGCGAGCGCGCCGCCTCGAGCGCCTCGGCGCCAACGCAATCCGGCGCGAAGCGCACCGGCGCTTCGATCAGCTCTTTCAGCTTGCGCGCCACCGGCTCCAGGCTGTAAGCAGGATCTGGTTTTCCTTTCGGCCGCCCCAGATGGGAGGCAAGAATCGGACGGCCACGCTTCTCGAGAACCTTGCGGATCGTCGGAAGGGAGGCGCGCAGCCGCAGGTCATCGGCCACGCTTCCCGCTTCCAGCGGCACATTGAAATCGACGCGCACGAAGACGCGCTTGTCGGCCATCTCCAGATCGGTCACCGACACCTTGGCGAACCGTGCGGCGCTCACGAGGCTCCTCCCGCGCCCAGTCGGCGGACGAGATCCAGCAGGCGATGCGTATAACCGCTCTCGTTGTCGTACCAGGCGAATAAGCGCAGCAGCGCGGGCGTGGGGAGCGCGGTCAGCTTGGCGTCCACCACGGCGCTGCGCGGGTCGCCGCGAAAATCGACCGAGACCAGCTCCTCCTCGGCGACCCCGACCAGACCGGCAAATCGTCCGCGCGCCGCCTCCCGGAACATCTCGACCGTGCGCTTCGTCTCCGCCGGCCGCTTCAGAGCGGTCACCAGCTCGACCGCGGATACGAAAGGAGTCGGCACGCGCACGGCGAGGCAGGTCAGGCGCTCCGCCAGGCCCGGCAGGATCTGGCCCAGGGCCAGGGCGGCGCTGGTGGTCGTAGGTATCATCGACATTCCGCCGGCGCGCGATCGCCGCAGGTCCCGGTGCGGCGCATCCATGAGCGGCTGGTCGTTGGTCACGCAATGAACCGTCGTCATCGAGCCGGCCTGGATGCCCCACTCCGAGTCGATCAGCTGGAGCAGCGGGGCGGCGCACTGGGTGGTGCACGAGGCGTTGCTGACGATCCGGTGGCGCGCCGGATCGAGACGGTCTTCATTCACTCCCCAGCCCACCGTGAAGTCGGCATCCTCGGATGGGGCCGAGATGATCACGCTGCGCGCACCGCCACGGAGATGTCCTGCAGCCTGTGCACGGCTGCGGAAGCGACCGGTCGCCTCGACGACGATTTCGGTTCCATGGTCGGCCCACGGGATGCGATCGGGAGACGCGAATCCGGTGCAGGGAAGGGCACGATCGCGCACCCGGATCTCCCCTTCGCGGCCTTCCACCGGCTCGCTCCAGGCCCCCGAGATCGAATCGTGCTTCAGCAAGTGGGCCAGCGTGCCGGGGGGGGCCACGTCGTTCACGGCGCACACCACCACGTCCTTTGTGCTGGCCGTCAAGCGGAAGAGACAGCGGCCGATACGGCCCATGCCGTTGATTCCGATCCGAACGGGCAAACCCTTCCTCCTGAGAGGGATGAGAAAAACTGGTCGGGGCCAGCAGTATAGATGACGCTGCGAAACATCGTCAACGGTGAGACACGACTTGGATGCAGGGACAGACGGGCCGGCTCCTATTGCGAACCGGCTCGATGGGTGGCGCCGAATCCTGTAGTATGCGAGCGTGATCCCCCCCCGACTCCGGAGCAGGTTCCTCGTCAAGGCACTCGTCGCGCCCGCCGCGATTCTGATCGCCGTGTCGGCCGGAGCCGCCGGGCCGCCGCCGGCCCAGACGCAGCCTTTCTCCGCCAAGGCGATTGCCCCCGATGGACACGAGTTCCGCCTCGAGCTGGCCCGCACGCCGCAGCAGCGGGCCCTCGGCTACATGTATCGCAGCCGCGTCGGTCCCGACGACGGAATGCTCTTCCTGTTCGAAGAGAGCGGATTCCATTCGATCTGGATGAAGAACTGCCGGGTCGGGCTGGACGTCGTGTGGCTGTCCGACGATCTGCACGTCGTTCATCTCGAGCGTTCCGTCCCGCCGTGCAAAGCGGACCCATGCCCCGGGTATCCCCCCATGCTGAAAGCCCGTTACATCCTGGAAATCGCCGCCGGAATGGCCAAGAAGTCGCGACTGAATGTCGGCGATGAGATAAAAATTCTCGGAGTCGACCTGGAAAATTCTGCGTCTTCTCCCTGAATTCTTGTACATATTCCAATCACGTCGGTTTTCTCACGGAAGATTCCTCCGTTTCCTGCGCTTTCCCCGCCTTGCCTGAAACCCCACCGAATCAGCGCGTTGCCTTCCCAATGTCGCGAAAGTGGTCCCGGAATAGTCCTGTTTTGTCCTTGACATCCGCTCTTCCGGAAGCATAATTCCCTCATCCAATGACAGTAGGAGGCGGGTTCTATGAGGCACATCACCCATACCCTCACGCTGGCCGTTGTCCTGGTCCTGGGCTTCCTGATTGGAGCGCGGTACCAGAGAGTCCTGGACAACGTGGAGGGATTGCAGACGCTGACGGCCGTGCAGAAGAACAAGATCTCCGAGCTGGACGTGGCCCGGGAGCACCTGGCTTCCGTCGTTCGGTTGCGCGAGATCCTCGCCGATAATCGCATCTACATGTCCAAGGGTAATGTCGAGGAGATGGCTTCGAAGGTTGAACAGGTGAGCCGTAAGTACGGCATCAGCGCGGAGATGATCTACGCGGTGATCCGCGCCGAGAGCTCCTTCAATCCGATGGCTCTCTCCGACAAGGGCGCCATGGGGTTGATGCAGGTTCTTCCTTCGACCGCCCGCGAAGTGGCGGCGCGCATCAACATCCGCTGGACCGACGAGCGGATTCTCTGGGACCCGATGACCAATCTCGAGGTCGGCACTTACTACCTGCACACCCTGATGGACCGCTTCGACAGCGTCGAGGTGGCGCTGGCGGCCTACAACCAGGGCCCCAACCGCATCGCCGCCCTGCAGGCCGATCAGGCCGACCTGCCCATGGACTACACGGTGCGCGTGCTTTCCAACCTTTCCGAGCGCAACTAACTTCATTGCCGGGCGCCACTAACCTCGCTCGCCGCGCCCGCTTACCCCGCCTTTTTCCCGCCGCGCCGTACCCTCTTCCCCGACAAGGAACTTGCGGATTTCCAGCGGTTTGACAGGCGTAAAACCGCTGTGCTAAATTGCGCGCCCGAAATGAGTTGAGAGATCCGCGCGCGACGGAGGGTCCGTGCCGGTTGCCGGTGTGTCCTACATCCCCATCCTCATCTTCCTGGTCGTCGGCGTCGCGTTCACCTCGGTCAGCCTGCTGCTCGCCCGGGTGGTGCGGCCCTCGAACTACGACCGGGTCAAGATGGACGCCTACGAGTGCGGTGTGGAGACGGAGGGGGAGCCGCGGCAGCGCTACTCGGTGCGCTACTACGTCATCGCCGTCCTGTTCGTCGTCTTCGACGTGGAGACCGTCTTCCTCTTTCCCTGGGCGGTGAAGTACAGGATGCTGGGAATCTACGGCTTCGTGGAAATGGTTCTGTTCCTGGGGATCCTGGTCCTCGGCTATGTGTATGCCTGGAAGAAAGGAGCCCTGGAATGGGTCTGATCGAGAATCGCTTCGCTCCCAGCATTTTCACCACCAGCATCGATAAAGTCTTCAACTGGGCCCGCAAATCGGCCCTGTGGCCGATGAGCTTCGGACTGGCGTGCTGCGCCATCGAGATGATGGCCACCGTGGCGTCCCGCTACGACATCGATCGGTTCGGCGCCGGGGTCTACCGGGCGACGCCGCGGCAGAGCGATCTCATGATCGTGGCGGGGACGGTGGTCGAGAAGATGGGGCCCATCGTGAAGCGCCTCTACGACCAGATGCCCGATCCCAAGTGGGTGATTTCGATGGGGGCCTGCTCGACGTGCGGCGGACCTTTCGACACGTACAGCACGATGCAGGGGGTCGACCGGGTCATTCCGGTCGACGTGTACATCCCGGGCTGCCCACCGCGGCCCGAAGCTCTGCTCTACGGCATCCTCAAGCTGCAGGACAAGATCGATCAGATGACCATCGCTCGGAGAACCGCCTGAGGAGACCCGTGCGTGACGCCGCCCGGACCTTCCGGCGCGGCGGGCCGGGACGCTCAGACCAAGATTCTTCGAGGATACGCGGGAAGACTGCGAATGACTGACGAGAGCAAGCCGCCGACTCCCGAGGGTAAGCCGCCGGCACCGCCGGCCTCCGAAGGTGAGGCCGCGGCACCGCCCAAGCCTGCAGCGCCCGGCCCACCTGAGGGCGCTGCGGCGGCGCCGACGAAGGCCCCGACCCCTGCAGCGCCCGGAGGCGCGGTTCCGGCTCCGCCTGCCGCGGCCGCCCCGCCTCCCAAATCGGCAGCCCCGGGACCTGAAGGCCCGGTTGCCCCGCCGCCGTCAGCCCCAGCCCCGCCCGCAGCCGCGGCTCCTCCCGCAGCGGCGAAGCCCGCGGCGCCTACCAAGGTCAACCTCGCGGCGGAGGTCCCCTCGCCCGTGCTGGACGCGATCAAGGAACGCTTCCCGGGGGCCGTGCAATCGGTGGCTTACCATGCCGGAGAGGTGACGGCTCTGCTGGACAAGGACAGCTTCCTGTCGATCTGCCGCTTCCTGAAGGACGATCCGGCTCTGCGCATGGACTATCTGTCCAACCTCTGCGGCGTCGATTTCCCCGATCGCGACAAGCGCTTCGAGGTGGTGTATCACCTCTTCTCCGTCCCGAAAAAGCACCGGATCAACCTGAAGATTCGCGTCGCCGATCAGGAGCCGGCTCCCAGCGTGACCGGCATCTGGCGCACGGCCAACTGGCACGAGCGGGAAGCCTTCGACCTGCTCGGGATTCCTTTCGAGGGGCACCCCGATCTCCGCCGCATCCTCCTCACCGACGAGTGGCAGGGGCACCCGCTGCGCAAGGAGTACCCGACGAGAGGCCACGACCGCGATCACCTGAAGCTGCGCTGAGGGGACCGGATGTTTCGCACCGAGATGATGGACATCAACATGGGCCCGCAGCACCCGAGCACGCACGGGGTGCTCCGGCTGAAGCTGGTCCTCGACGGAGAGACGGTCACCGACACCGACGTGATGATCGGCTACCTGCACCGCGGCGTGGAGAAGCTCTGCGAGTCGAAGAACTACCACATGATCGAGCCTTACACCGACCGGCTCGACTACGTCGCGGCGATGTACGAGAACCTCGGCTACGTCGAAGCGGTCGAGAAGCTGATGGGCGTAACGGTGCCGGAGCGCGCCGAGTACATCCGCGTCATCACCGCCGAGCTGCAGCGCATCGCCAGCCACCTGGTCTGGCTCGGGACGCATGCCCTGGACATCGGCGCCATGACGGTCTTCTTCTACTGCTTCCGGGAGCGGGAGATCCTGCTCGACCTGTTCGAAGCGTTTTGCGGCGCGCGCCTCACCTACAACGCCTACCGCATCGGCGGACTACCGTGGGACGTGCCGCCGGGCTGGACCGATCGGGTCCGCCACTTCGTGAAGATCTTTCCCGAGAGGCAGAAGGAATACGCGACCCTGCTCACGAAGAACCGCATCTGGATCGGCCGGACCAAGGGCGTCGGCATCCTGAAGGCCGAGGACGCCATCGACTTCGGCGTGACCGGCCCCTGCCTGCGCGCCGCGGGCGTGGATTACGACCTGCGCAAAGTTCACCCGTACTCGGTCTACCCGCGCTTCAACTTCGATGTGCCCCTCGGGGAGAACAGCGACACCTACGATCGCTATCTGGTGCGCATGGAGGAGATGCGGCAGAGCCTGCGCATCGTCGAGCAGGCGCTCGAGCAGCTCCCCGCGGGCGACATCATGGGCAAGGTCCCCAAGCGCATCAAGCCCCCGGTGGGCGAGGTCTACCACGTCGTCGAAGGGCCGCGCGGCGAGCTCGGCTTCTACATCGTCAGCCAGGGGGAGGACAAGCCCTACCGCATGCGCTTCCGCTCCCCCTCCTTCGTGAACCTGCAGGCGCTGCCGCACATGATCCAGGGATCTCTGGTGGCCGACGTGGTCGCCGTGATCGGGACCCTCGACATCGTCCTGGGAGACGTGGACCGCTGATGAGTGACGCGCTGGTCCGCAATCTCGCCATCCCGCTGGCCCAGGTGCTGGTGGTGCTGGGCGTCGCCTCGGGCGCCGTGGCCTACATGACCCTGATCGAGCGGAAGATCCTGGCCTTCATGCAGCTGCGCCTGTCGCCGCGCCGGGTCGGGCCGCACGGCATCCTCCAGCCGATTGCCGACGGCATCAAGCTGCTGATCAAGGAAGACATCACCCCGACGCGCGCCGATAAGCTCCTGTTCACGCTCGCGCCGATCCTCACCGTCCTGCCGGCGTTCACGGCGCTGTCGCTCATCCCGTTCTCGGGGGGCGGTAAGTTCACGCTGTTCGGCTACGAGTTCTTCCCCTGGATCGCCGACGTGAACGTCGGGGTCGTGTTCCTCCTGGCGATCTCCTCCCTGGGGATCTACGGGATCATGCTGGGAGGATGGGCCTCGAACAGCAAGTACCCGATGCTCGGCGCCTTGCGCAGTGCCGCGCAGATGGTCTCCTACGAGGTCCCCTTCGGCTTCTCCATCATCGGGGTCCTCATGCTCAGCGGGACCGCCAGCATGGTCGGCATCGTCGAGGCCCAGCGCCAGGCCCATCTCTGGTACTTCGCGCCGCAGTGCCTCGGGCTGTTCGTGTTCTTCGTGAGCGGCGTGGCGGAGACCAACCGCCTGCCTTTCGACCTGCCCGAGGCGGAGGCCGAGCTGGTCGCCGGCTTCCACACCGAGTACACGGGGATGAAGTTCGCCTTCTTCATGCTGGCCGAGTACGTCTCGATGATGGTCATCGCGTCGATCGTGACGACGCTGTTCTTCGGTGGCTGGCTGAGGCCCTTTCCCAATGTGGCGGCACTGGGCTGGCTGAACTTCGGCCTGGACCACCTGCACCCGGCGCTGCCCGGCTTCGTGTGGTTCGGCCTGAAGACCTTCCTGGTCCTGTTCGTCTACCTGTGGCTGCGCGGCACGTTCCCGCGCTACCGCTACGACCAGCTCATGAATCTGGGCTGGTTCTGGATGATCCCGCTGTCGATCGCCAACGTCGTGCTCACCGGGGCCGTCGTCCTGCTGGTGGCCCGATGAGAGGCGCGAGGAAGCCATGAGTGTGACCGGGTTCCTGCGAAAGTTCCTGCTGCTCGAGATGATGCAGGGGATGTGGGTCACCCTGAAGAATCAGTTCCGTCCGCACATCACCGTGGAATACCCGAAGGAGACGGTGGAGTTCGCGCCACGCTTCCGCGGAGTCCCGCGCCTGCGCAAGGACCCGGCGACCGGCGAGGAGCTGTGCGTCTCTTGCCTGCTGTGCGAGGCGATCTGCCCCACCGAGTGCATCTCGATCGTCTCGGAGAAGCGGCCGGACGGGAAGGGGAAGCAGCTGGTGAGCTTCACCATCAACTATGAGCGCTGTTGTTTCTGCGGGCTGTGCGTCGATCCCTGCCCGACCAAGCCGATCACCGCCATCTACATGTCCCACGACTACGAGCTGGCGGGATACGACCGCGACGCCTACGTCACGGCGCGCGAGGAGCTGGTGGACGGCAAGCCGGCGAAGCTCTACACCCGATGAGGGGACGATGAACTGGGGGCTGGCGGTCTTCTACTTCTTCGCCGCGCTGGCGACCGTCGGTGGCGTCATGACGATCACCCGCAAGAACGCGGTGCACTCGGCGGTCTACCTCGTCCTGACCTTCGTTGCCATCGCCGCGATCTACGTCCTGCTGGGAGCCGACTTCCTGTTCGCCGTGCAGGTGCTGGTCTACGCCGGTGGCATTCTCGTCCTGTTTCTTTTCGTGATCATGCTCGTGAACCTGGAAGAGCCGCGCCGCTTCAGCGGCGGCCGCATGCGTCTGGCGGCCTCCGGCGCCATGACGCTCCTCCTGTTCGGGATCCTGGCGACAACTTTCGCCCGCTCGACGTCCGTCACGGCTGTCGCCGCGTCGCCGGCGGCGGAAGGCAACCTGCAGGCAGTGGGCGCGATGCTGTACACCCAGTACATCCTTCCCTTCGAGGTTGTCTCGGTGCTGCTGCTGGTCGCGATGATCGGCGCCATCGTCCTGGGAAGGCCGCGCGCCTGAGCGCGTCCGCGAGGAGGCAGCGATGATTCCCCAGAACCACCTGCTGGTCCTGAGCCTGGTGCTGCTGACGATCGGCGTCGTCGGCGTGCTGGTCCGGCGCAACGTCATCATCATCCTGATGTCGATCGAGCTGATCCTGAACGCCGCCAACCTCAACTTCGTCGCCTTCTCGCGCCAGTGGCAGAACCTGACCGGCCAGATCTGGGGGGTCTTCAACATCACCATCGCCGCCGCCGAGGTGGCGGTGGGGCTGGCCATCGTGATCGCGCTCTTTCGCAACCGCGAAACCGTCAACGTCGACGAAATGAACCTGATGAAGTGGTGAGGCAGCTTCCATCGTGCTGAGCGCCCTTTACTTGATCCCGTTGCTTCCCCTGGCCGGCTTCGTCCTCAACGGCCTGTTCGGGAAGCGGTATCTCTCCAAACAGCTCATCGGAATCATCGCCTGCGGCGCGGTTCTGGCGGCCTTCCTCCTCTCGCTTGGCGCGGTCCTGCAGCTGGGCCATCTCGATTCGGTCACCTCCGTGCCCGGCCATCTGGAAGTCGATCGTGAGGCGAAGCGGGTGACGCTGACGGCGGCCGAGTGGCTGCACGCCGGGCGGGGCAGCCAGGGGGCCGAGTTCTCGATCCCCTGGGGCTTCACGCTGGATCCCCTGTCGGCGGTCATGCTGCTGGTGGTGACGGGGGTCGGCTTCCTGATCCATGTCTACTCCGTCGGCTACATGGCCCACGAGGAAGGTTACTGGCGCTACTTCGCCTATTTGAACCTGTTCATGGCGATGATGCTGACGCTGGTGCTGGGCTCCAGCTTCCCGGTGATGTTCGTGGGATGGGAAGGGGTGGGGCTGTGCTCGTACCTGCTGATCGGCTTCGACTACCCGAAGGATTCAGCGGCCGACGCGGGGAAGAAGGCCTTCCTGGTCAACCGGGTCGGCGACATGGGATTCGTCCTGGCGATGGCCTGGATCTTCGCCTCGCTGGGGACGCTCGAGTTCAGCTCGGTGATGGCGCAGGCGTCGCATCTGGCCCCGGCGGTGGCGGCCGGCATCGGCGTTCTGCTGTTCGTGGGAGCCTGCGGCAAGAGCGCGCAGATTCCGCTTTATGTCTGGCTCCCCGATGCGATGGCGGGTCCCACGCCGGTGTCGGCCCTGATCCATGCCGCGACGATGGTGACGGCGGGTGTCTACATGGTCTGCCGCTGCTCGGCGATCTACCTGCAGGGGCCGCAGGCTTTGATGGTGGTCGCCACGGTGGGGGCGCTCACGGCGATCTTCGCGGCGAGCATGGCGCTGCGGCAGAACGACATCAAGAAGGTGCTGGCCTATTCCACCGTGAGCCAGCTCGGCTACATGTTCCTGGCGGCGGGCGTCGGAGCCTTTACCGCCGCGGTGTTCCACCTGATGACGCATGCCTTCTTCAAGGCGCTGCTCTTCCTGGGCTCCGGCAGCGTCATTCACGCCATGAGCGGCGAGCAGGACCTCAGGAAGATGGGCGGGTTGAAGAAGACGCTGCCCATCACCTTCGCGACATTTTTGGTGGGCACTTTGGCTATCGCCGGCATCCCGCCGCTCTCGGGCTTCTTCAGCAAGGACGAGATCCTGTGGAAGGCGTTCGGCTCGGGCAATCCTCACGGCCTGGGGGGCGTGATCTTCTGGCTGGTGGGATTGCTGGCCGCGGCGCTGACGACCTTCTACATGTTCCGTCTCGTCTTCCTGTGCTTTTACGGCGAAGGCCGCATGGACCATGAAACGGCGCATCATCTGCATGAGTCGCCGAAGGTGATGACGGTGCCGCTGATCATCCTGGCGGTGCTGTCGGCCGTGGGCGGGTTGATCGGAATCCCCAAGAGCCTCAGCTTCGGCGCCGACCTGAACTTCTTCGAGCATTTCCTCGCGCCGGTGTTCGAGACGGTGCCGCCGAGCGGCGCCGCGGCCGTCCATGCGGCGGAGGCGGCGGGGGTGTCGCACGGCGAGGTCGAATCGCTCGAGTATCTCCTGATGCTCCTGGCGCTGGGGGTCGTGGCGGCGGCCATCTTCACGGCCTATCGCTTCTACCGCGCCCGCCCGGAGATCCCGCGGCGGCTGGCCTCCGCGATGCCCCGCCTCGGCGAGCTGCTCGCCAACAAGTACTACGTCGACGAGCTGTACGCGGCGGCCATCGTGCGCCCCACCCTCGCGGCGTGCCGCGGACTCCACGCTTTCGATGCGCGCGTCGTGGACGGACTGGTGAACGGCGTGCGGCACGCGACCATGGGGTTCAGCATCCTGTCGCGCATCTTCGACCAATACGTGGTCGACGGACTGGTGAACGCCACCGCCTACATCGCGCGCGGGCTCGCCCTCGCCTTCCGCAGGATGCAGACGGGGCAGGTCCAGTCGTACTTGACCCTGTTCGTTTTCGGGATCTTCCTGTTCGTGAGCATCTATCTCTTCTGGAACCGGTAAAGGAGTCCCGCTTCATCATGAGCAATCAATGGATTCTCACCACCATCACCTTCCTGCCCCTCGTCGGGGCCGTCGGGCTCCTCTTCTTCAACAAGGAAGCGAAGCGGGCGATTGCCTGGTATGCGACGGCGGTGGCGTTCGCCGGCTTCCTGGTCTCCCTGCCGCTGTTCTGGAGGTATGACCCGAAGGGCGCCCCGTTCCAGTTCGAGGCGAGCCATTCCTGGATCCCCTCCATCGGCGTCAGCTACCACACGGGAGTGGACGGAATCTCGGTGCTGCTCATCCTCCTCACGACCCTGCTCGGCTTCCTGGCCATCCTGTCGAGCTGGACGGCGATCACGGAGCGGGTGAAGGAGTACTACGTGATGATGCTCCTGCTGCAGACGGGGATGCTGGGAGTCTTCATCTCGCTCGATTTCTTCCTGTTCTACGTCTTCTGGGAGGTGATGCTCGTCCCGATGTATTTCCTGATCGGAGTGTGGGGTGGTCCCCGCAAGCTCTACGCCGCGATCAAGTTCTTCCTCTACACGCTTCTCGGGTCGGTGCTGATGCTGCTGGGGATCCTGGCGCTCTACTTCTATCACGGCAGCGTCACGGGGAATTACACCTTCGACGTGGTGTCGCTCATGGAGATGGGACGTGACACCACGCCGGCCTGGATCTCGCTGGCGCGCTGGATCTTCCTCGCCTTCTTCGTCGGCTTCGCCATCAAGGTCCCGATGTTCCCGTTCCACACCTGGCTACCCGATGCCCACGTGGAGGCTCCCACCGCGGGCTCGGTCATCCTCGCCGGGGTGCTCCTCAAGATGGGAACGTACGGCTTCGTCCGCTTCTCCCTGCCGATCCTGCCGGAGGCGACGCGTCACTACCTTCCCTGGATGCTCGGACTTTCGGTGATCGGCATCCTGTACGGCGCCATGGTGGCCATGGTGCAGAAGGACTGGAAGAAGCTGGTCGCCTATTCCTCGGTGAGCCACCTCGGCTTCTGCATGCTCGGGGTCTTCGCCCTCAACGAGGTGGGCCTCAAGGGCGGCATCCTGCAGATGATCAACCATGGCATCTCCACCGGCGCCTTGTTCCTGATCGTCGGGCTGATCTACGAGCGGCGCCACACGCGACTGATCTCCGATTTCGGGGGCTTGTCGCGCCAGATTCCGATCTACGCCGTCTTCTTCATGATCATGACGCTCTCGTCGATCGGCCTCCCGGCGCTGAACGGCTTCATTGGGGAGTTCACCATCCTGATGGGAGCCTGGATGATCCCCATCGGCTTCCATCTGAACCTTCCCTTCACCAGCAAGGCGCTGCTGTTCGTGCCGCAGATCTGGTCGGTGCTCGCGGTCCTCGGCATCGTCCTGGGCGCCGCCTACATGCTCTGGCTGTACCAGCGCACCATGTTCGGCAAGCTGGACAAGCCCGAGAACCAGGCGCTCACCGATTTGAACGGGCGGGAGATCCTGACCCTGGCGCCGCTGGTGGTCCTGGCCTTCTGGATTGGACTGTACCCGGCCCCCTTCATGGACATGCTGCAGCCCGCGGTGGAGCGCATCGTCCGGCAGGTAAACGAGCCGGTGCCGGCCACGGCGCACCTCGGCGCCGCGCCGGCCGGCGCGGTGAAAGCAGCCCTGAAGCCCCCCGCCGCAGCCCAGGAGCCGCGGAATGAATAGCAGTCTGGAGCAGGCGCTCTACCTGTTCAGGCCGGAGCTCCTGCTGACCTTCTACGGGTTCTTCCTGCTGATCCTGGGGGTCTTTCCGGTCTACCGGCGCTGGATCGGCGTGCTCGCGGCGCTCGGCTGTCTCCTGACGCTGGGCGTGGTCCTCTCCTTTCCGCTGCAGCAGGGGCTGGACGTGTTCCGCAGCCTGAACCTCTTCTTCTTCAATCAGCTGCTGGTGCTCGACGGCATGGCGATCTTCTTCAAGGTGGTCTTCCTCTCCTCGGCCATCCTCAGCATCCTCATCTCCCTGCGCTACCTCGACATCGAGAATGTCCAATCGGGGGAGTACTACGCCCTGATCTGCTTCTCCGTGGTCGGAATGATGGTCATGGCTTCCGCCTCCGACCTGCTCAGTCTTTTCGTGGGGCTGGAGCTGATGGCGATTTCGATTTACATCCTCGTCGGCTACCTGCGGGGGAACCGGAAATCGAACGAGGCCGCCATGAAGTACTTCCTGCTGGGGGCTTTTTCGACCGGGGTTTTCGTCTACGGCTCCTCCCTGGTCTACGCGGCCAAGGGAACGACGAACCTGTACCAGATGGCCTCGAGCTTCCAGCAGTCGGACCTGCAGTCCCCCATGCTCCTGCTGGGGCTGGTCCTGCTCACCGTGGCCCTGGGCTTCAAGGTGGCGGCCGTGCCGTTTCACTCCTGGGCGCCCGATGCCTACGAGGGAGCTCCCACCGCCATCACCGCCTTCATGTCGACCGCCTCCAAGGCGGCGGCTTTCGTCGCCTTCGTGCGCATCTACGCCGTGGGCTTCGGAGCGATGCGCGATCGCTGGATCCTGCTTCTCATCGTCCTGTCGGTAGCCAGCATGACGCTGGGAAACCTGGTGGCGCTCCTGCAGGACAACATGAAGCGGATGCTGGCCTACTCCAGCATCGCCCATGCCGGCTACATCCTGATCGGGCTCATCGTCATGTCGCGGCCGCAGCCGGAGCTGATGGACTACGGTCTGACCTCGCTGATGTTCTATCTGGCGGTCTACACCTTCATCAACGTGGGGGCTTTCTCCCTGATCGTGATGCTGCGCCGCGAGAACCTTGTCGGCGACCGGGTGGTCGACTTTTCGGGCCTGCAGCAGCGCAGCCCGCTGGCGGCCTTTGCCATGCTGGTGTTCATGCTGTCGCTGGCGGGTATTCCGGCCACCGCCGGCTTCATCGGCAAGTACTACCTGTTCGCCGCCGCCATGAAAGCGCATTTCGGCTGGCTGGCCGTCGTCATGGTGCTGAACAGCGTCGTCTCGGCCTGGTATTACCTGCGGGTGGTCTGGCACATGTACCAGAAGCCGCCGGTCGACTCGGTGCGCTACGCCTTTTCCTGGGGGCTGGCCGGCGCGGTGGGGATCTGCCTGGCATTCAACCTTTTCGTCGGTCTGTATCCCAACCCGCTCATCGAGCTGACGCGTCGATCGCTGCTGTCGCTGGGGCAATAGGCGCCGTGGCCGAGGATCCCGAGCCTCGGGGGTCTCTCGCAGAAGCGATGCGCAAGGTGGGGCCGCTCCTCAGCCTGGGGCTGAATTTTGCGGTGACCGTGGGAATCGGGACCGCGGCGGGTTACTGGCTGGACCGGCGCTTCAAGACCAGTCCCTGGCTCCTGCTCGGGGGGATGGCGCTGGGATTGGTGGCGGCGTTCGTCGGCTTTTTCAAGGTCGTGATGCCCTCAAAGGACGGCAAGTCGTGATCGTCGGGCCGGCGTTGCGTGCCGGCGCGGTTCTCGCCTCTGTGGCGGGGGCGACGCTCCCTTTCAGCGCCCTGGCGGTCGACGCCTGGGGCGGACGGCAGGCCGCCTGGTCCACGGTGCTCGGGGCCGCTCTGGCAACCGTCCTGGCGGTCGCCAGCGTCGTGCTGGCGGTCTGGGCCCACGACAAGCCGCAGCGGGTCTTCCTGACGGCGCTGCTCGGAGGGTTCCTGGGCCGGCTGATTCTTTTCGGCGGCGGCATCGCGCTGCTGGCGACGGCGACCGAATTCCCGGTGGCCGC
>DASTZC010000002.1 GCA_035764505.1 Candidatus Polarisedimenticolia bacterium | reverse complement strand
GTCCCCGGCTATGCCTTCGAGGCGGCCAGCTCCCTGTTTCTGATCGATCGCAAAGGCTATCTCGCCGGCGTGCCCAGCGAGTTCTACTTCAAGTTCGGAGAGGAGCTCGAGCGCAGGCTGCCCGATCTGCTGGCAGGCCGTCCCACTCCGGGGCCCGTGCTGTGGTCGGCCGAGCGCCTGCCGCAGGGCTGGGGAGAAATCTGGCGCGACCGCGACATCGCCGGCGTGGCTTCCATGGCTGTGGCCCCGGCGACCTCGCGCGGTCCGCTGGAGATCGGCGTGCTGGACGGCGATCACCATCTGCTGCGTTTCTCACATGAGGGAGCCCGCCTGGGCGAGTCCTCCCTGGATGATGGAGGAGAATCGTGGTGGGGGCTGCAAGCGGCCGATCTCGACGGCGACGGAACCAACGAGTGGCTCGTGCGGGCAGGACGATCGGAGATGACGGTCATCGACTCGGAGGGCCGGCCTTATTGGAGCTATTACGGCCGCGGCAGCGATGAAACGGCCTTCGATCTCGCCGGTGTGACCGATCTCGACGGCGACCGGTTCAAGGAGATCGTGGTGCGCTCCGGGAATACGGTGACGGCCCTGCGGAACGTGAACCAGCCCCAATGGGAGCACCGATCCAAGGAGAGCTTGATCTATGCGACGGTCGACGCACGCGGCGCAATCTGGGAGCAATCGGCTCGCGGACTCTTCCCCATCGACGCGCTCGGCCATGCCGGTCCCGTGGCGGCGCCGGCCATGGGCTCGATGCTGCTCAAGGGGGAGGTGCAGGGAAGCAATGGAAAGCCCCTGAAGATCTTCGGCAGCCGGTACGTTCCTTTCGTCGATGCGGATCACGACCTGGACGGCGACGGCCGCCAGGACATTGTCATCGTGAGCCAGGGCGGCGGGATCTCGGCCTACGACAGCAGTGGACGGACCATCCTCAGCCTGTGGATCGCCGAGAACCAGAGCATTCCGCGCGTCGCCCTGGCAAATCTGGACGGGCAGCCGGGAGACGAGATGGTCCTCTTCATCCCGCAATATGGGTTGGTTGCGCTCGGGAGGGGCGGCGGACAGGTCGCGGCAAAGTAATAGCCGTCGACTGAAGACAAGATGCCGGAAGTTAAGCTTCGACGCCGCTTCCGAGTCTTCCGATGGGAGGTTTCATGCGCGCTTCGCTCTGCTTACCGCCGCTCATGCTCGCTCTGGTCGTCGCTTCCGGTGTTTCCTGCAGCGTCGACTCGCGGCCATCGGCCTCCCGAACCGATGGGAGTGTCGAGAGACGTTCGACGCCTCCATTGAAATGGGGGATGCACGAGTGGCGCGATGTTCAGGACGAAGCCGAGGCGGCCATGAAGGCGTCGCGCGGGGACACGCGCATCGAGCGCTGCAAAGCCTTCCTCGACAAATACCCGGACTATCCGGAGGCCGACCTGGTCCGCGGGGAATTCGTGAAGGCAGCCATCGACAAGGCCAATCCCGATTTCGTCCAGCTCGACGCCGTGCTGCGTCCGATCGTCGACCGGACTTCCCCTTCTGAATACTATCCTCCCGAATCCCTCCTCGAGCTGTACTACCTCAAGGATGGCTTTCCGACGGAGATGTCCGAGGTTGTCGCCCGGAAGGCCCGGGAGCAGCTCACCCGGGAGCGCCAGGAGATCGATCTCGGAGACCCGAAACGGCGCGCCCAGAAGCTCCGGAAGTGGGGGCTTCGCGACGCATCTCTCTCGTTGAGCGAAGCTCGGCTTCTGTTGGCGAAGAAAGACTATCCGGGCGCCCTCCGGGCTCTGCAGGCGCTGGAGGCGGCGAACGCCCGCGTCGGGTACGTGGGGTTGCCGCTGATCGACGCCCGCGGGCGGGTCGCCGGATCGATTCCCAGGGGGACGATGCCGTCGGATCGCTTCAATCTCACGTTCGCCGCTGCACTGGCTCGCTCGGGCCGGAGGGAGGAAGCCATCGCGCGGCTCGATCGGGTGCGCGATTTCGAGGGCGGCAACTACCCGGAGATTGGCCGGGAGACGGAGGCTCTGCGCCGGGAAATCGAGTTCCCGCCGCCACCCCGTGACGCGGTTCGGGCCGAGCCGAAGCCGGCCGCCGATTTCCGTCTGAAGGATCTCCAGGGCAGACCGGTGGCGCTCTCCGATTTCCGGGGACGCGTCGTCCTGGTCATGTTCTGGGCGACCTGGTGAGGGTCCTGCCCAGGCGACCTGCAGGTCCTGCAGGATATCGAGAGCCGATACAAAGACCAGGGCGTCACGCTTCTCGCAGCGAGCATCGATGGACCGGAAACCCAGCCGAACATCCCCCGCTTCCTCGACAAGTACCATCTGAGATGCCGCGTCGCCCTGGCTGGAAACGATGGGGTGCCGGGATACGACGTTAGAACCGCCAGCTCGCTCTATGTGATCGATCGGAGGGGACTCCTGGCCGGCGTTCCCGACGAGTTCTACTCCAGATTCCAAGAGGCGCTGAACCGCCGCCTGCCGGATCTCCTGTCGGGGACGACTGTCGGGCCGGTGCTCTGGGCTCTGGAGACCCGTCCGAAAGGATGGCGAGAGCTGTGGCGGGCTCCGGACGTCACCCGCGTCGTTTCCGTCGCCGTGGCTCCCGCCACGTCCCGCGGTCCGCTGGAGATCGGAGTCTTGGATAGCTCGCGTCGTCTGCGCCGCTACGCGGCCGACGGGTCGCTGCTGGGGGAGGGGACGCTCGAAGAAGGGGGCTTGGGACTCAGAGGAGCGGACCTGGATGGGGACGGTGAAAAGGAATGGCTCGTCATGGACCTCAGTTATTCCAGCCTGACCGTCGTCGACTCGCGCGGGCAGGCCTATTGGACCCACTACGGCGTTGAAAATCCCGGCGCCCTGGACGAGTTCGAGGTCGGAGGAGTCGCGGACCTCGATGGCGACGGCTTTCAGGAAATCGTGGTGCGCTCGGAAGACAGCGTGACCGCGCTGCGATCGGTGGGCCAGAGGGAATGGGTCTATCGATCGGGGCAGCCGCTGAGCCGCGTGATGGTCGATGGGCGCGGGGGGATCTGGGCGCAATCGGACCGCGGGCTTTTCCCGATCGACGAGCTCGGCAGAGCGGGGAGTCCGGTGCTGCCCTCGTTCGGTGGATTGCTCTTTCAGGGGCAGATCGTCGACGCGCGTGGAGAGCCGCTGCGAGTCTTCGCCCCCCGCTACCCGCGGGGCGTCGATATCGATCACGATCTGGATGGCGACGGCCGAAAGGATGTCCTGATGTCGAGCCGCGGCGGAGTGTCCGCCTACGATGGAGACGGGAAGACGATTCTCAGCCTTTCGATTCCGGCCCCCATGGGCGTAACAAGTGTCGCTCTCGCCGATCTCGACGGGCGTCCGGGCGACGAGATGGTCCTGTTCATCCCGCAATATGGGTTGGTCGCGCTCGGTCGCGGCGACGGGCAGGTGGCGGCGAAGTGAGGTCGACGGCTGAGGTGCCGGAAAGGTGCGGCGGGCGAATCAGAACTTGATCTGGAATCCGAGCTGGAAGCGCCGGCCGAAGTCCCGCTCCCCGATCACCAGCTCCTTGTGCGGCTCCTGGTGCTCCGGTTCGCCCGGTAGAAAATTGGGAGAATATCTTCCGTGCAGGACGCGCAGCTCGCTGATGCGCAGATTGTCCGCGTTCAGCAGGTTGTATATCTCGAAGAAGGCCGAGACATTGCTCTTCCCCGCCACGAAGTCCTTCTGCACTCTCGTGTTGAACAGATAAGACGCCGGGTTGCGGTGCTCGTTGCGTGTCTCCTGCCGGAAGCCGAAGCCCTGCGGGCTCACCGAGGTGTAGGTGATGCGCGTCTGGTTATAGCCGACGTCATCGACGGAATTCCCGTAATCGACGGCGGAGAAGGGAAGCCCTGATTGCCAGATGGCCGTCCCTCCCAGGCGCCAGTTCCCCGGCAGATAGGCCATGGCGTTGAGCTTGAACACGTGCCGCTGATCGTAGCTCAGGTAGCCGGGCTCGAATTCCCGCAGGCTGGCATCGTCTCCGATGGAAGACAGGAAGCTCTCCGCGTCGCCTTGGGCGATCGAATAGGTGTAGCTCGCCTCCATCTGCCATTTCCGGTGCAACCGGCGCACCAGCTCCAGCTCGACGGCCCGATAAGTCTGCTCGTTGTAGTTCCCCAGCCGGAACACCCGGTTGAAGAAGAAGTTCTGGATGTAGAGGTCGGGAAGGTCGTCGCTCACATTGCTGCATCCCAGCTTTTCGCACTTGGCGTCACCGATTTCATCGAGGAGGCGGCCATCGGCGCCCCGGCGCACCGCGTGGTTGGCATCGATGTCCTGCAGCTGCTTCTCGAAATCGCGGTGGATGTACCGGACCCCCAGCGCCAGCTCGGGCGCCAGCTCCCGCTGGATTCCCAGGGTCCACTCGTCGGTATAGGGCGTCGCCAGCGAGCGGTCCACCTGGGAAGCCGACAGGGGAGACTGGCTCACCAGCGCTCCGAGCCGGTTGTTCGGGAGGCCGGTCAGGAGGTCTACCCCGTCGGCGTCGAAAAAGTAGGAGCGGGCCGAGGTGTCGGGCCCCTGCTCGAGGACGACCGAGGCCAGGAACAGCTTGCCGTAATAACGCCCCCAGGAGGCAAAGGTCTTGGTCTTGCCGTCGGCCCACGGGTCCCAGCTCAGGCTCAACCGGGGAGAAAGATTGCGATTGTCGATGGTGAAATCCTCCGGCTTCCTGACCCGGGTGCCGAGATTGGCGGGTGAGCCGGCAAAGTAGGTCTGCAGCGACGACTGGATTCCCAGGTCCAGGTTGTGACGGGTCATCCCGCCGAAGGCCAGGGCCCTCAGCCGGCTGGAGACCTGGGCGAGGGCAGGGTCTTCCGAGCCGGTGCACTGGTGGATCGGATCGAGGCACAATCCGCGATTCACCACGTCGTCTAGGAGATTCGAATCAATGCCGGTCACCTCCATCAGCCGGTCGAAGCGGGATCTCTCGGAGGCCGGATCGAAGAACTCGTACCCGGAGGAAGACACCGATTCGAGATCGAACCGCAGGCCGATTCCAAGCGTCAGGTTGGGGACCGGCTTGTAGGTGTCCTGCAGGTACAGTCCCAGGTTGTCGCCGGAGGCCGTGTTGTTCATTCGAGCCGGGACCGCCAGATAAGCGTAAACCTGCGGAGGAACGCGGGGCGTCGGCGGGCCCAGCTTTGGACCGCCCAGGTTGGGATAGAAGAGAACCGGGCGCTGGTTGGTGTCGCTGTCGTATCCTTCCCGCTCGTAGACGGCGCCGAGCTTCAGATCGTGCGTTCCTCCGAGATCCGGCAGGAACCAGGAAAGATCCTCGCGCCAGGTGCCGCGCGTCCGGTGATCGGTGTAGTCATAAGGATACGGGCCGAAGGTCCGCCCGTCGGCGTCCTGAGAAAGGTCGCGGTCCGGTGCAACCGGAGCCTTGAACTCTCCCGGTTCAGGCACGCCGTCACCATTGGCATCCTGCCAGTAAGGGAAAGGAGTGATTCCCGAGTCGTCGAGAGTATCGAGACGGCCGTTGCCGTTGCGATCCTCTCCATCCATCCGGTGGTTGTCGCGGGTCCCCGGCTCCACGCCATCGGGACAGAGGCCGGGGATATCGCAGGCAAGGCCGATGTCTTCGGCCGGATCGAGCAGACCATTGCGGTTCAGATCCACTTCCGTATCGAGGCGGCCGTTGCAATTGAAATCCTCGCGCGCCGCTCCCTCGCAGCCGATCCGTGTGTTGACCCTGCCGTCATGGTCGAGGTCTTCCCCGAAATCGGCGATTCCATTCCGGTTGGCGTCCTCAAAGACGTCGTAGAAGCCGTCGACGTCCCAATCCTCGCCCGGGTCCCTCTCGCGCGCCTCCCAGATCCCGTCGCCGTCTCCGCCGAGGTCGGGCCGGTCGTCCACGAACAGGACGCCGTTACCGTTGGTGTCGGGATCGAGGGTGGGCATGTTTCCCGAGGAGTTGTCGAACCAGGAGAGCGACGATTCCAGCAGGACCATGGGGGAAAAGACGGCCGATTCGCGCAAGGTGATCGTCGGGCCGCCCCGCACATCCGTGTAGCCGGAATTGGCGTCGTCCATGCTTGTGATTCCCTGGTTTTCGAGCTTCGTCCGATCCCAGAGGACCGAGAGCGCCAGCTGGTTCGCGGTATTCGCCTGCCAGGTCGTCTTCATGAAACCCCGCTGGCCCCGAATGCGGTAAACGTAGACGTTGGTCAACGCGTTGACCGGCGTCTCCTCCTGGATGAATTCGGCCGTGGCGTAGTACCAGAGCCTGTCTCGGATGAAGGCTCCCGACACCGAGACGAACGGCTTTAAATCCGTGAAGGAAAGCTGGTTCACGTCGGCGG
>DASTZC010000001.1 GCA_035764505.1 Candidatus Polarisedimenticolia bacterium | reverse complement strand
CGACGCGGCAATGGCGGACACCGAGGAGGTGAGCAGCTTCTCCGCCTCCGCCCGGCGGCCCAGCCCGGCCAGCAACACGCCGAGAAGCGAGCGGGTGTTTTCGATCCGCCAGTCGCCGGGGGGCAGCCCCTTCTCCCGTATTGCGAGGGCCTCCTCGAGCACCTGGCGCGCCTCGTCGTACTGCTTCAATGCGAGACGGGTCTCGCCGATATCGGTGAGATTGATGCCGTTCTCGACCGCCCCCGGGGCGCGCTGCGATTTCTCGATGTCGTAGATCTCCTGCTTGAGCGCCAGCACCTCGGACCAGGCATGCCCGGATGCTGCAGCCGGCCGAGCAGCTCGGCCTCCAGCTCGAAGCGGCGAGCCAGGCGCTGCGAGAGCAGCCCGCCACGCACGACCTTCAGTGCGACCGTGCGGCGCGGGTTCTCCTGCACGGCCTCGTAGACCGTGCCCATCCCGCCCTCACCGAGCACGCGCACCAGCCGGTAGCGCCCGATTCGGGTCGGGTGTCCGGACGGTATCTGTGCTCGGATTTCCTCGGGAGAGAGAGTCGGATCCTCTTCGATCCCGGAAGCCATGGACCGGAGTCTAGCACACCGCTTCGGCTCGAGAACCTTCTCTATTTCTTCAGCAGCTTCCGGTAGGTCTCCTGGCCGCGGTAGTAGCCGCGCTGGAACGGCTCCTGGTCGACGACGTCGGCGTGCATGGAGCGCAGGTGTTCCTTGGCGTCGTCATAGGAGCGGCCGCGAATCTCGGGATAGAAGGCCGATTCGAAGCCGCGCCGATAGATCGGCTCGACGCTCGTAAAGTCCCCGACCTCGCCTTCGTAGTGCTCCTTCTCGACGTCCCGCAGGCCGATCCACCATGACTTGCGCGCCGCATCGATGTCCAGAGCGCCGGAGTCCGTCAGGCTGGCGCGCACGGAGTCGGCCTCCTGGTCGCCGTCGGCCAGCGCGATGACCACGGAGCGGCCGTGCCGCAAGGCATCCTCGTAGAGGAACATCTCGTCCTTCGGGGGACCGTCGGTCATCGCATCTTCGAGCTTGTCTCCCGCCTTGGCCCCGGCGACGGCGCCAAGGATCCCGGCTGCGACGATCCCGGCGGCGACGACGGGCCCGATGCCCGGAATCAGCAAGCTGGTAACCGCCGTGCCGACTCCCAGTCCTCCTACGGTGCCGACCACTCCGCCCACGGCCGCGCCCATCCCGGGCTGCTCGGTGTCGGAGGTCGGCACCTGCGCGATTTCCTGATCCGACGAGCGCGGAGTCAGGATGTTGAGCCGGTGCTCCCCTTCGATACCCATGCTGCGGAGCCGCCGGACGGCGTTCTCGGCATCGGTGCTGGATTTGAAGATTCCAGTGACTGCAATCATGAGAAACCTCCCTGGCACGCGTCTCGCCGCGTCGTGACCGGGAGCGACTCGGAGGGACAGTCAGAACTGCTGACCCATTCTGACCCCTCTTGCCGGGAATTCAAGGAGTTCGGGGGGAACGAATGACCGGACGGAGCGGCACGAGCGTGCCGCTCCGTGGGTGACCATCAGGCGCCGGTCCGACCCGGCGCAGTCCAGACTAGTGTGGGCTGCAGGAAGGCGAAGCGTAGGGCCGCGGATTCGACGGCGTCGACGGTCCCAGGCTGCTCTCCCAGCAGACGTTGTCGGCCGAGACGAGGAAGTAGGCGTCGCCAGGCGGCGACGCAAAGGTGGCCGAGTTCGACGGCTCGAAGCAGGAGTTCACCCCGTTCAGGCCCGTCGCCGTGAAGATGGCGGGGGTCCAGGTGCCGGGCGTCCCCATATAGATGTTGTAGCGGGTCGCGCCCGGAACGGCGTCCCAGGTCAGCGAGAGGTTTCCGCCGCTCTCGAGAACCACCAGCGAGTTGGTGACGTCGGCCGGCACCGCGAGCGCGGCATCCGTGGCTGAGGCTCCCGAAGTATCCGCTACCGACGCACAGCCGTTGACGTAGCGCACCTTGTAATTGGCCGCCACGCCGGCCGGCGCCGTGGTATCGGTGCATGACGTCGTTCCATACGGCAGCGTGCCGGAACAGGGACCGGAGGCAATTGCCGCCCCATCCCGCAGCACCACGTAGCCGCGCGTGCCGGAGGTGTCTCCCCAGGAGCCGGCGTCCTGACTCCAGGAGACGAGCACGCCTGAATTAGCGCATGCGCTCACGTCGACCGCGCTGTTGTTAGTCAGAGACGAAGGCGCCGTGCAGCTGGAGCAGACCGTGCTCTCACAGACGAGGGTCGAGTAGGTCAGGACGATATCGTCCACGTCCCATCCGGTGGCGTTGTTCTGGCCGCCCACCCAGTTGGCAGCACTCTGGAAGCGGAAGCGCAGCTTCACGGTGGGGCCATGCGTGGCATTGAAGGGAGACAAATCAAACGGGCCGGCCGTCGACATGACCGTCGGGTTGTCGGCCCCCTGAGTCCATTTCTGGAGCGTGACGAAGGTACCGTCGTTTTC